>JAGORB010000001.1 GCA_018063065.1 Minisyncoccota bacterium | reverse complement strand
TTTATTCCACTTTTGTCAACCACGTAAAAAGATTACTTTAACGTGGCGAGTTCTTTAATTTCATCACGTAAAATGGCGGCGGTTTCGAAGTCGAGGTTTTTAACCGCTTCATTCATCTGCTTCTCCTTTTCTTTTAAGAGCTTCTTGATGTTGCCACCGTAAGCGGCGCGGTCTAAGGCCAACAAGTTACGCACCGTTTGATTACGCTCCAACTCTAAACTCTCGGTAATATCATGAATCTTTTTAATAATCGTCTGCGGGGTAATGCCATGCTTCTTGTTATAAGCCAGCTGGATAGCTCGTCGACGATTAGTCTCACCGATGGCCCGCTCCATGGAGCCGGTTACCGTATCAGCATACAGCGTTACCCTACCTGCCGCATTACGCGCCGCCCGGCCAATGGTCTGGATAAGCGATACATCCGATCTTAAAAATCCTTCCTTATCAGCATCCAAAATGCCAATGAATGACACCTCCGGCATATCCAAGCCCTCGCGGAGCAAGTTAACACCAACCAAACAATCAAACTTCCCCCGTCTAAAGTCGGTGAGGATGGTAATCCGATCCAGTGTTTTAACATCGCTGTGCAAATACTCGGTCTTGATCCCCTCTTGTTTTAAAAATTCTGATAAGTCCTCGGCCATCTTCTTGGTCAGGGTGGTGGCCATGGCGCGGTGTCCCTTCTCAATCTCCTTCTTGGCTTCCGCGATAAAATCTTTAATCTGGCCAGGGTAAGTTTTACCGGCAATTACCGGATTAACCGTAAGCTCCGGATCCACCAAACCGGTAGGGCGAATAATTTGCTCCACCACTTGTTCAGAATGCTCGGCCTCATATTGACCCGGCGTCGCCGAAGTATAAATTACCTGCCCCACCCGCTCTTCAAACTCATTAAATTGGAGTGGCCGATTATCCTTGGCACTCGGCAATCTAAAGCCATACTCAACTAAAGTTTTTTTGCGGCTCTGATCTCCCGCATACATGCCGCCAATTTGGGAGACGGTGACATGCGACTCATCAATAATGGTGAGGAAGTCGGGTGAGCCATCCTTTTTATGGGGGAAGTAGTCGAGCAAGGTATCGGGTGGGCTGCCGGCCGCGCGGCCGGCGAGATGGCGAGAATAATTCTCCACGCCATTGGTGTAGCCCAACTCCTTAATCATCGCCAAGTCATAATTAGTGCGACGCTTGATACGCTCAGCCTCGAGCAATTTGCCCTCGGCTTCAAACTTCTTCACTTGCGCCTCCATCTCTAGCTTAATCGCCTTAATAGCGCGCTCGCGCTCATGCTCGGGGGTAATAAAGTGCTTGGCCGGGAAGAGAATAATATTCTTAGGCTGATTTAAAATAACTCGGCTCACGGCATCAATACGCTCAATCACTTCAATCTTGCCGCTAGATAAATCTAAACGATAAACCTCCTTCTCGGAGGGCGGCATAATCTCTACCGAGGAGCCAATAGCGCGGAAGGTGCCCGGCGTTAAATCGGCATTGGTGCGCTCGTAATAAATCTGGACCAAATTCTCTAACAAGTCAGTGCGATCTAATTTTTGACCGACTTTAAGTAATAAATTTTCTTTAGCATATTCGGCCGGACTACCAAGACCATAAATGCATGACACTGAAGCCACAATAATCGTGTCGGGTCGAGTGAGGAGCGCCGCCGTACTGGCGTGGCGCAAGCGCTGAATCTCTTCATTAATGGCGGCATCCTTCTCAATATAAGTATCCGTTACCGGCATGTAAGCCTCAGGCTGGTAGTAATCGTAATAAGAGACAAAGTAATGCACCGCGGCATCCGGAAAAAAATCTCTGTATTCCTGAGCTAATTGCGCGGCTAGGGTTTTATTGTGAGCGATTACCAAGACGGGCTTATTCCACTCCTCCAGCACATTGGCCATGGTGTAAGTCTTGCCCGAGCCGGTCACACCTAAAAGCGTTTGGTGGCGATAGCCCTTCTTAAGGCCCTCCACCAAACTTTTAATCGCCTTGGGCTGATCGCCATCGGGCTTGTATTTACTCTTTAATTTAAAGATGGCCATGAATCTCCAATCTAGCAAAAACTGAGGCAAAATAAAACCGCCCCTCGACTACGCTCGGGGCGGCTAAGACCGATGAAGCATACTACCATCCCACAAACCAACTCTTGATCTCCAGCCAGGACCAGACCCAAATCAACTCCAACCAGAAATCAACCTCGTGCCGATTAACATAACAAAACTTAAACAAAGCAAAGAGTAGAATGATCAACAAACCCCACGAGGCAACGACGGATTTATTGATCCTCTCTCTTTTACCCTCATTCTCCAAGGACCATGAAGCAAGAGGGACAACACATGAAAAAGCTCCGAGCCAACACAATAAGGCTACCACCATCTCATCCTCCTCTCTCCTCTTTAGTCCCGTTCCTCCTTCTTTATACCAGAGAGGAAATAATTTTTGAAGTCCTGGAAGGTGCCGGTTAAAATGTGGTCTCGCATTTGATCAACCAGATGGATGAAAAAATATAAGTTATGAATGGAGGCTAAAGTGTTGGCCAAGATCTCATTACTCCTAAATAAATGGGCCAAATAAGCGCGAGTATAACCTGCCCCGCCATGGCGGGGTGAACAGGTGTAACACTCACAACCTTCTTCAATTGGCGTGAAGTCATTTTTATATTGAGCGTTAAAAATATTGATCCGCCCACTCGCTGTTTGGAGTGTGCCATTGCGAGCCATGCGCGTGGGCATAACACAGTCGAAGGTATCTACCCCATTCTCCACGCCATTAAACAGATCCTCCACCTCACCAATACCTAGCAAGTGGCGCGGTTTATCTTTGGGCAAAATGCTGTTAACCCAACCCACGGCCGTACTTAAATCATCTTTATTAAATGAGCCCCCAATACCAAAGCCATCAAAATTGAGGGAGGCAATAAACTTAGCCGACTCTTCTCGCAAGTCTTGATGACGGCCGCCTTGGACAATGCCGAATAAAGCCTGTTTATCGGCCTGGCCGGACTGCTGATGGAAGTCTAAACTCCGCTTGGCCCAGCGATGCGTGCGGTCCATGGCCTCTTGCTGATACTCATAACTCGCTTGTGGTGAAGTACATTCATCGAAGGCAAACATAATGTCGGCGCCAATGTGATGTTGAATCTCCATCGAGCGCTCAGGCGTAAAGCGATGCTCACTGCCATCAATGTGTGATTTAAAAGTCACACCATCTTCATCTATCTTAGCAAGCGGAGAATCAGGAAAATTCTTGTCGGCGTAGGGCCCCTCTGGGGTGAAGACGCGAGAATTATCCGATTCTGTAGCAATTTCTCCTCTCGCCACCTTACTTACCCCACCTTTACCAAACGCGGCGCCGAGTGAGAAGGCTTGGAAGCCGCCCGAGTCGGTCATAGTTGGCCCCGGCCAATTCATAAAGTTATGTAAACCGCCGGCCTGGTTTAAAATTTGCTCGCCCGGCTCTAGATATAAGTGATAAGTATTGGCGAGTACCACTTGCGCGCCTAAACTCTTAACTTGCTCGGGCGTGAGCGCCTTAACAGTGGCCTTGGTACCAACGGTAACGAAGGCTGGGGTCTGAATTATCCCATGCGGCGTAGTAACAACCCCGGCACGACCGAGGGTGCCAGGAATCTCTTTAATTACTTCAAATTTAAGCGGCTTCATGCCCCATTACCTTAACATACTTGCCAAAATTGTCTAAATGAGGTAGAAATAGATCCAGCCGCGAGGCTTGAATATAGATACCGTTATAGAGGCCCGGTTAGGCCTTTGACATATTAATAAACTGAATTGAACCGCGAAAGCGAAAAGGAGACGTAGTCATGCGTAAACTTATGGTAGTTGTAACGATGTTGATGGCATTTGCCCTGTTGGTGAGTGCCGAACAGTTCGAAACTGTTGAGTTGGAAGTAGTAAAAGGTGGCTCGGTAGGACATACCTACTTTGGCCATCCGGAAGCTCGGGCTATGGGACTGTATCCTTACTCGCCAGAATACGTGACCGCTTGGGAGATGGTTAATCCATCTCAAAACATCAACAAACTCCAGCCGGGGATCTACAAATTCCCAGTCAAGAAAGTTGAAGAAGCCGTAACCCAAACTGAAACGAAGGAGAACGTAGAAGATGCGACAGACGGGGGAGATGACAACATCGGTGCAAATGACGAGCGAACTGATTCAGGCACTCCTGGACCAGAACTCGCCATCGGAGACGACGGATTCGAATTTAAAGGAGATGGATACGCAGTCGGACCCGAACGAGATTCTCTCGAAACAGTTTCCATCAGTCCGGAGGAAGGACGATCGCCGGAACAACCGGCCGCCGCACAATCGGCGGCCATGGAATCAGCCGACACGTCGGTAATCGTCGCTCTGGAGGAAAAAAATCTCAATCTTAAAAATGAGGTTGAGCGCTACCGCAAAATAATCCAGAGCGGTGAGTGGATTGAAGCTGGGGTACTTAAAACCCAAGAAGCCAAGATCCACAGTCTAACAGATGAAAATGAGCGGCTAGAGCGCGAGCTCGCCGAAAGTAAAAAATCCAAGGCCGGAGCAATCGCTCCCGGCAACAATGGCTCATACTTAAATAATTCATCTGATTCATTCATCTGGATCACCATAGCTTTCGCCATTGCAGCTATCGTGATTATTATCATCTCGTTCCTCTATGCAAGGGCACGTTACCAAGTCTCCCAGCTTCAAAAAAGCGATCGGTTGAGACGGGAAAGCGAGCCCCAAAACATCCAGCAACAAATCGAAAGAGAAATTGCTCAAAGGATGAAAAATAAAGTTAATCGTGAGATAACCTTGACCAAAAAAGTAACTCTAATGAGACGACTTCTTGCGATAGGTCCTCACTTCGCGTTCTACTGTCCAGGGGCAACTAAGAAGGCCACCAAACGGTCAGTAGGCGATGAAATATTTTTGCCCATACAAGATTGGCGGGAAGATGGTTTACCTCTTCTCAAGATCTCGGGCAAAGAGAACTTAGTACCGGCTATTCCAGAAAAAATCGTGGAGGCAATTCTCAGCGAAGATCATCAAAATCAAGACGATGCGTATGTGTTACCATTGTCTTATCACCGCAAACGCCTAAACGGCAAAGGAAATCGCAATGAGGTAAAGCCAGCTAAAATACATAACCTCCCCAAAAAGGTGGAGGCCCGCGCCGCGGCTCAATGAAGATACAAGCGCCCCTCACACCCCATCGGTGTGGCGGGCGCTTTTTTACTTGGCGAGATTGGTGGGGGTGCCGGCGAGATAACCTTTAATATTCTCCGCCGTGGTGGCTAGAATTCTTTCTAATGCCTCTTGAGTGTTAAAAGCATTGTGGGGCGTTACCAACACATTAGGTAAATCAAAGAGGATATGTCCGGCGAGCACCGCCTTCATATCGGCCTCCTGATTAATCCCCTTCACATAACCAAATTCATCTTTAAGCACGCCCTCCTCCTCCAACACATCAAGGCAAGCGGCGGCAATAACTTTATTCTTAAGTGCTTCCGCTAAAGCCGGAGTGTCAATCAATGAGCCGCGAGCCGTGTTTACCAACACCGCACTCGCCTTCATCAACTTTAATTTATCGGCATTTATAAGATGATGATTCTCTGGCGTGTAGGGCACATGGAGAGAAACAATGTCAGAACTTTTTAACAATTCATCTAAACTTAAATATTTAAAGCCAATCTCCGTGGCCGCCGCTTCATTGGGATACACATCATAAGCAATAACATTCATGCCGAAGCCCTTGGCAATCTTAGCCGCATGCTTGCCAATCCGACCGGTACCGATAATGCCGAAAGTTTTACCAAACAAATCAAAGCCTTTTAAGCCTTCTGGAGAGAAATCACTTTGTTCTTTTACCCGATCAACTCCATCGTACACTCGTCGCGACCACGCCAGGAGGAGGGCGAAGGCATACTCGGCCACAGTGACCTCGCCGTAACCGGGCACGGTGCTAACGGTAATGCCCCTCTCCACGCAGGTCTTAAGATCAATATGATCAAAGCCGGTCGAGCGAGTGGCAATGTGCTTAAGATTAGGCAGGGCCGATAAAACAGCGGTATTAACCTTACTGTCCACAAACACCGAGAGCACTTCGGCCTCGGCCACCTCCGGCGATGGCAAATTACCCTCGTCTAAAATACCATCAACATAAGCCACCTCGCCCTCGGGCAAACCGCTCTTCTGCTTAAGATAATCTCTCTCCCACTCCTCCAAGCCCAAGAAGGCAATTTTCATTATTTATCAGATTTATGGCGTTTGATTAATTCTTTAACAGCAAGTAAGGGGAAGTAGCACCAGAAGATCGTCTTATCTACCATACGCTAACTAACCCTTAATGAAGATCTCGAAGTCCTCAATATCTTCATTAGGACCAACGGGGATTAAATTGAGACGAACGGGCGCGCCATTCCAAGTAGCGTCAAATTGAGCATCCTCGGAAGCAGTAACATCAAAGCGGAAGCGGACAGGAGTAATAACCTGGATACAAGCCTCGGCGGAAGAAGTGGCGGTGAAGGCCAGTGTTACTTGCTCGGGCAAAGACTTATTAACCTGCACATTCTCAACTAAGAGGTGACAAGGGGTTGGTAAGTTAACTGAACCGGCAATTAAGTGAATTCCATTCTTAAACTGGTGACGAGCGGTAATAATCTCGCCGGAAGGCTGATTAACGTCTCCCACTTGGGTGTCTACCGGATCAGTGTCGGTACTGCGACTGTAGTAATAAGCTCCGCCAATAATAGCGATAATAATCACGATCGCGCCCACTAAGTAATAGGTATTTTTGTTTTCCATATCCTTTAATTATAAGGCTTAAATGACCCTTTTGTAAAGCTACTTATTAACAGCTTTCCGGCGCTTTTTAGCTGCTGGTTTAAGCTCTGCCTTCAACTTCTGCCAATTACTTTTGAGCTCTTTAGCCGCCTGTTCAAGATCGGCCGCCTTCAAGCCCCGCACAGTGGCATAGGCCCCGGCCACTTCATCCACCACGCCGGCCACTTGTTTGCTATCAATCTTTTTAAGTCTCTTCACTTCTTTCACTACCTCACGCTTTAAATTCTGGGCCCACTTGGCGGCACTCTGGCGATGCTTCTTGGCATCCTCACTCCCATAAAAGTAGTAACCCGCCCCAGCGGCGGCCAGGCCCGCCGCGATGCCGGCGCTCACGCCGGCGGCGACACGTTGTTTTTTAGTTGTCATACTTTATCTGTCGCTCGTTTACCCTTCTTCTTACTACCACTCATGAAGGATAAAAAGGAGAGTAAGCGACTACCTTCCTTCTCGGCGCGTTTAATTAACCCCTCCACCAAGCGAATAATTAACCAGATACGATAAAGTAAGAAGATAATAAACCCGCCCACCACCAAAACCGCCATACTGGCAATAATGAAGAAGATATCCATTTGTAGGAAGTTAGACATGCCCTCTTATTATACCTGACGTGAGAAAAAGATTTTATTTTCTATCTAAATCTAAACACACTGAGTTGAGACAGTAACGCTGGCCGGTACTAGTAGGCCCATCGGGGAAGACATGACCCAAGTGCGAGCGACAGCGAGCACATACCACCTCGGTGCGATGCATACCGTGAGAAGTATCTTCAATCGACTCTACCGCTCCGGGTAAGGCCTGATCAAAACTGGGCCAACCGGTACCAGAATCAAACTTGGCCTCCGAGTTAAATAAAGGGTTACCACACGCCACACAATTATAAGTGCCATCACTCTTCTCATATAAATACTTACCACTCCCTGGCGCCTCCGTCCCCCTCCCCCGCAACACGGCGTATTGCTCGGGAGTTAACATCTCCTTCCACTCCCCTTCATCTTTAGGCATTTCTTTCATAAATTATTTATCTAAGTTTTTTAATAAATGGGCGAAGTTTTTTTGGATCTTTTCTAGTTTAGGATTAATCACCACTTCACAATACGGGTTACCAGGATTGGTGGCGAAGTAGTCGTGATGATAATTCTCGGCCTCGTAAAAATTAGTTAAAGGCTCCACGGTCGTTACGATGGGCGAGCCTAATTTATTAGACTCGTTAATCTCTTTAATAAACTGCTCCGCCTCATCTTTTTGCTTATCGGTAGTGTAGAAGATGACCGAGCGATACTGTGTACCCACATCATTACCCTGCCGATTAAGCGTGGTGGGATCATGACTACCAAAGAAGACCGTGAGTAAATCACGATACTTCACTTGAGTGGGATCATATTCTACTTGCACCACCTCCACATGACCGCTCTGGCCAGAGCAGACCTCATCATAAGTGGGGTTAGCCTTCTCCCCACCACTGTAACCTGGCAAGACGGAAGACACTCCGCGCATCATCTTAAACACCGCCTCGGTGCACCAGAAGCATCCGCCGCCAAAAATGGCTTTTTCTAACATCTAATTTTAGAGCTCGTCGATGGCGTCATTGGCCAAGTCTTCAGCATCATTAGCCAAGTCAATCGCCTCGTCCCAATCCTCATCGTCTAAGGCATCCTCGGCATCATTTAATTTATCTTCGGCGTCATCTAATAAATCTTGAGCGTCGTCCACATCATCACCATCATCCTCTGCCTCAGCAATCGCATCCTCAGCCTCATCAATCGCATCTTGGGCATCGGCAATCGCATCCTCGGCCTTACTTTCTTTATTATTATCCTCATCTAAGGAATCCAAGGCGTCGTCTACCAAGTCCTCAGCATCCTTGGCCAATTCTTCAGCGCCATCGGCATCATCGTCATCCAAGGCATCCTTAGCTTGATCAATTTTATCTTCCGCTTCATCTAAGAAGTCCTCGGCATCCTCCGTATCAATATCATTATCGGCATTGCTTACCTCATCCCAGGCAGAATCAATTTTATCTTCCACCTCATCAATTAGGTCATCAATCTCATCCTCAAAGCTCTCTCCACCCGCATCCTCGAAGGCGTCCTCGGCATTACTAAGAGAGGTACTAGCCTTATCTAGGGCATCGTCATATTGAGCATCAAAGTAAGCGTCTACGGCCTCAAACAAGTCCTCGCGCGCGTCGTCCAAATTATTCTCGGCAGAAGGAAGGTCGGCACCCTCTTCATTATCATCCACTTGATCCTCGGCCTTGTTGATCATCTTCATTGCGGCCACAATCTTCTCGCGAGCGGCCTTCTCACCACTACTGGTCGAGGTGTTGGAGCTAGAATTATTGGAAGAAGAGTTAGAAGAAGTGTTGGAATTACTATTGCCTTGCAAGCCGTTTAATTGAGCTTGGAGGGCGGCGGCCTTGGCCGCTAAATCGCCGGCGCCCTCGCCGGTGGCGCCAGTGACCAATGAATTATATTTGGCGCGCGAGAGCGCGCCAAAGTAACCGCTAGCTGGGCTCAAGCCCTTGGCGGCTTGCCACTTCATGACTGCCTCTTTAGTCAGAGCGCGGAAGAGGGTGGTCTCACCACCCGGCGCGCCTGGACCGGTACTGGCAATAACGAAGCCGCTCATGTTGAGGTACTTCTGCAAGCAACGCACATCCTCACCATCTACATTTAAGTCCAAGTCGCGAGTAAAAACACATTTATCCGCAGCCGAAGCCGATCCAGCGGAGAGCAATAATATAAGAGTGGCTAAAAAGCCTAAAATTTTAAAAGTTTTCATATCCCTCAATTATACACTCCCTTGGCAATAGCGACCAAGAGGATAATTGGGATAAATTAATTCCGACGAGCCTTGGCGCGGTCGTTGTCGGTTAAGTATTGCTTGCGTAGACGCACGCTGTGGGGAGTAATCTCTAAATATTCATCATCTTGCATAATCTCTAAGCCACGCTCGATTGTTACGACGAGTGGCGGAGTTAGGAGAACATTCTCATCTGTACCAGAGGCGCGCATGTTGGTGAGTTGTTTACCTTTAGTCGGATTCACACTCATCTCCTCACCCTTGGAGGTACTACCAATTACCATCCCTTCATACACCTCGGTATTAGCGCCAATATAGAGCGTGCCGCGAGTTTGCAAGTTATCTAAAGAGAAGGCCAAGGCTTTACCCGCAGCCATCGAGATCATTGAGCCCACGGCCCGCTTCTCAATCTCACCGGCATAAGGCTTGAAGCCGAGCACGCGACTAGCAAAAATTCCCTCGCCCTTGGTGTCTACCACAAATTGCCCGCGATAACCGAGGAGGCCACGCGTTGGCCCCTCAAAGATCATGCGCACTCGGTCGCCCTCCATCTTAAGATTGGTCATAATGGCGCCACGCTTACCCAACTTCTCAATGACTGTACCTTGCGCCTCGCTCGGCACCTCCACGGTTACCTCTTCAAACGGCTCGCTCTTTACGCCGTCCACATCTTTAATAATTACCCGCGGTTGCGAGACTTGGAGTTCATAACCCTCGCGACGCATGGTCTCTAATAAAATGGCAATGTGGAGCTCACCGCGGCCCGAGACTTGCATTAAATCATTACTAAAATCTACGCGCAGTCCTACATTTACTTCCAACTCCTTCTCTAAGCGCTCTTTAATTTGCCGGCCGGTAACAAACTTACCCTCGCGTCCGCCAAACGGCGAGTTGTTAACCAAGAAGTTAAGGGTAATAGTCGGCTCATCCACATGAATGAAGGGTAAACTCTCTACGCTCGCATCACTGCAAATGGTGTCGCCGATATAAATCTCGGGCAAACCGGCAATGGTGACAATGTCACCGGCCTCGGCCATCGCCTCCTCCTTGCGGACAATACCCTCAAAGGTGAAGAGTTTAACCACTCGGCCTTCAGCCACGCTACCATCGCCCTTTTTAATAAATACCTTCTCACCGGCTTTAATAACACCCTCGTACACGCGCGCAATCGCTAAGCGGCCCAAGAAATTGTCGTAGCCTAAATTGAAGGGTTGAGCCCGGAGCGGAGCGGTAATATTGTGCGGGGCCGGAGGCACCGTCTCCACAATTACATCTAGAAGTGGCTCTAAGTTGACGCGTGGATCGGCGAGCTCGCGCATGGCCACGCCATCCTTACCAATGGCGTAAACGGTTTTGAAATTGAGTTGCTCTTCCGTCGCACCAAGGTCAAAGAAGAGCTCGAAGATCTCATCATGAGCGCGCTTGCAATCGGCGGCGGGTTTATCAATTTTATTTAAAACCACAATCGGCTTGTGGCCAATCTCCAACGACTTCTTAAGGACGAAGCGGGTCTGCGGCATCGGACCCTCTTGGGCATCCACCACTAAAACCACTGAATCGATCGAGCGCAATACCCGCTCCACCTCGGAACCGAAGTCGGCGTGGCCGGGGGTGTCGACAATATTAATTTTATGCCCCTTATAAGTAACGGCGGCATTCTTGGCATAAATAGTAATACCCCGCTCTTGCTCAAGAGCGTTGGAGTCCATACTGGCATCGGTAGTCACCGCCCCGGTCTGGCGCAAAATAGCGTCTGTGAGGGTGGTCTTGCCGTGGTCCACGTGGGCAATAATCGCAATATTCCTTGTCTCCATAAAAAAATGGCCCCCTGGCCGTAAGTAAAAACACTCTAACACAATATAAATATTGTTTCAAATACGCCTGCCGGGCTAGTCAATTGCTTGACTAGCCCGGCAGGCGAACCTTTTAACCTAGATTTTATTTAATTTTTGGCCTTACGTTAGCGACTAGATGTCGTAACTGCCGTTGTTATCGAAGCTGTCGCGACGATGACCATGGGAGGAGTCACCGCGATTACCCCGATGGCCCGAACGATTAGGCGAGTTCCCAGAGTTGGAACTCTGATCCGAGCCTTGGCCGCGGGCATGAGTAGTCTCACTCATGCCACCCCCGCGGCGATTATTGTTTTCCTTCATAAATAAAAATACCTTTGGCCTAACTAATAATTTATCGACCTAACATTATAGACGAGTGGTCAAAAAATTTCTTACGAAATTTTTCTCTAAATTATTTTTTATTTATTTTAAATCTACGCTAAAAATTAACTTTTGTTACAAGTTAATTTTTAGCGATAATGACGACGGAAGGGTGGCCGAGAGTGAGTGGGTCGCGGAGTAAGTTGCGGGGTAACCGTGTTGGCATTAAAGCCGGGCGCATTGGTAACGGGGATTTGCTTCCTGATTAAATTCTCAATCTGTCTAATATCACGTCGTTGGTCGGGAGTAGCGAAGGAGATGGCATGACCCTCGGCGCCAGCTCTCGCGGTGCGGCCAATGCGGTGCACATAATCCTCACTCTGGCTGGGAAGATCATAATTAACAACCAGCTCAATCCCCTTCACATCCAAGCCGCGAGCGGCAATGTCGGTGGCCACCAGTACGCGATAACGTCCAGCTTTGAAACCTTCTAGGGCCTCCTTCCGTTGACCAAGTGAGCGATTAGAATGGATCTCCGCGGCGGTGTGCCCCATCTCTCTCACCCCGCGCATTACTTTAGAAGCGCCGTGCTTGGTACGAGTAAAAACAATGGTGGAGCCACGACGGTCGCCTAAAACTTTGGCCAATAAGCGCAATTTATCTTCCTTCCGGACCATTAAGAATTCCTGACTCACTTTATCAGCGGTGGTGCCGGGCGGAGCCACTTCAATGGAGGTGGGCAACTTCATGTGCTTGCTAGCCAACTCCATAATCTCTTTAGATAAAGTGGCAGAAAAAAGAAGAGTTTGCCGATCAAGTGGTAAATCAGCAATCACCTTCTTAATCTGTGGCCAGAAGCCCATGTCGAGCATGCGATCGGCCTCATCAATAACCAAGAAGCCAACGTAATTAAGAAAAATAGTTTTCTGTTGTAAGTGATCATTTAAACGCCCCGGAGTGGCAATAACCACTTGCGGCCTGGCTTTAATCGCTCTAATTTGGGCCCCCATGGGTGAGCCACCAATCAAGACTGCTGTCTTTAAATGGGAGCCACCAATCTTCCTTAACTCGGCTTCCACCTGCAGGGCCAAATCGCGCGTAGGTACCAAGATTAAACCGTACTGTCGGCCATGAGATAACTTCTGCAACAACGGCAAGCCAAAGGCGAGGGTCTTGCCGGTGCCTGTTTGAGCCACGCCAATAACATCCTTGCCCTCCAAGGCCGGTGGAATTGCTTGTAATTGAATGGGGGTCGGATTCTTAAACCCGAGTTTGGTTAATTGCTCCATTAAGTTGGGCGCTAAGCCCAAACCGTCGAAAGTGTTCATGTAATCTAGAGTCTAACATTAATATTGATTAATTACTAATTTATGGTATTATAGGGAGAAATGGCCACAAAACCTAAAATTCCTAACCCTAGTGAGAATGTGGTGACCCTTGCCACCTTTTTACAGGCTTATAACAGCACTATCCCAGGCAGCTTCCCTAAAGCCACTTTACCTCTGCTTAAAAAGTACAAGGAGGAGCATGCGAGCCTCTTTAAAGAAGGTGATTCTTGGTCCTTGGACCTGCACCGGAAGAAGATTATGGATTGGCTCCCCAATCAATTGCGGGGTTAAAAAATAAATGGCGGAGGAAATTGTTTGGGACGTAATTGTAGTGGGAGGCGGCCCGGCCGGCATGATGGCGGCCGGCCGGGCCGCCGAGCGCGGCTTGAAAGTTGTGTTGTTAGAGAAGAATAATTCTCTGGGTAAGAAGTTGCTCATCACCGGCGGCGGCCGGTGCAATGTGACCAATTCAGAATTTGATACGCGCAAACTCTTGGCCAAGTTTAAAGATAGTGACAAGTTCCTCTTCTCGGCCTTCTCGCAATGGGCGGTCAAGGAGACGCTCCACTTCTTCCACACTGCCGGCATGCCCACCAAGGTAGAGAATGAGCTCCGGACCTTCCCCGTCTCCAACTCGGCGCAATCGGTGTGGGAGGTGTTGGTTAAATATTTAACTAAAAACAAGGTTACTGTTAAATCTAACAGCGAGGTAGTAGAGATTATTAAAAATAGTGAAGTAATAACCGGCGTAAGATTAAAAAATAAGAAAGTAATTGAAGGTAAAAATGTGATTATCGCCACGGGCGGCACCTCGCGCCCTGAGACCGGCTCGACTGGTGACGGTTATAAGTGGCTTAAAAGTTTGGGACACACTATTACCCTGCCGGCGCCCTCCTTGGTGCCAATTACGCTTAAAAACGAGTGGGTTAAGAAGTTGGCCGGCGTGAGTTTAAATAATATTAAGCTGACCTTACTGCAAAATGAGGTTAAGCAAACGGTATCTAAAGGTAAAATCCTTTTTACCCATTTTGGTATCAGCGGCCCAACCGTTTTAAACATGAGTAAAGATGTGGGGGAACTTTTAAAATATGGGGAAGTTATAATTAGTCTTGATTTATTACCGGCTCAAGATTACGCCGTTTTAAACGCCTCGCTTCAAAAATTATTTAAAGAGCATGATAAAAAGAATTTAAAGAATGCTTTAGGTACGCTTATCCCCAGCGCTTTAGTCCCTACTATTTTAGAGTTAGCCAAGATTGAAGAAGAAGTGAAGTGTAACAGTGTCAAGCGTGAAGAACGCTTGCGCTTGGTTAATGTTCTTAAAAATATTCCTCTGGAGGTAGACAAGCTGTTGGGTGCCGAGAAGGCGATTATCACCAGTGGTGGCGTAAGCTTGTCAGAGGTAGACTTCAAAACTATGACCTCCCGCTTGTACTCCAACCTCTACCTGATTGGCGACATCTTAAATATTGACCGCCCCTCCGGCGGCTACTCCCTCCAACTCTGCTGGACCACCGGCTTCGTCGCCGGCAATTCCGTCAGAAATTAAACAACAAAAAATCGCCCCGAGCTGTTAAGCGAAGGACGATTTTTTGATTAGCGGCTTACGCGCGCGTAACGTTGGTGGCAGCAGGGCCCTTGTCACCATTAACTACCTCGAAGGAGAGCGTATCTCCCTCACGAAGCTCGTCATAGGTAACGCCTTGTAACTCCTTAGAGTGGAAGAAGAGATCCTTGCTCTCACCCTCGCGAGAAATGAATCCAAATCCCTTAGGTGTAAGAGTCTTAATTGTTCCGGTCATGTGATTATTGATTGTTTAACTAATGTATTGAAAAGTCGACTCTGCGTCCGTTTCCAACTTGGCACCTGCTTAGTGTACCTTGCTCTCCCCGTAATGTCAAAGATCAAACTTAGCTTCTAAGACTCGCTACTTGAGAGAAGGTACACTCACAGGGTACCTTATGACAGATGTGACAATTATCTTTAAACATTATTTCCAATTCCTTAGCCAGATCGATATTTAATGAATTTACAACTCCAAAGATACAAGACACTAGATCAGCTAATTCTAGCTTAACTTCTATAAATTGCTTTTGTAAATGTTGACCAAGATAATTATGAACTGCTTCGCTTACCTCTCCCATCTCCTCTGCTAAATGAACTCCAGCCTGAAAGGCGGTACGATTTTTTGATGGATAAACCTCCTCAAACATTTTTTGGAAAGCCCCTAAGCTATGAGGGCGTTTATGATTATCTATTTTTACTACAGCTCTCTTTCCAAATTTAGTGGCCTTACAAGCACAAGGGGCCTTGCCGCAATAAGAGCAGACGTAAGGAAAACGATTCCAAACCTCGTCCTCAATATTTATATGAAGACGATTAGCTATACCCATCAGCCAAGCAAAAGAGATACAAATATTATTCCTCACAGTTGCCACATTCTCTTTGCGAATACCCTTCAAGGCTCTCATGGTAAAACGCTGTTGTTGGGTCAACATATCCCAAATAGAATACTGCCGATCGTCCGGTAAACCGTACACAAGGGAGGTAAACTTTTGAAACTCAGCAATGGTATCCTTTTTATTAAATTTGGCCATACCTCCAAGTTATAACCCTCCTCTACCCAAGACGCAAGATCTAAAAACCTTAAACCAGTAGAAAAGACACTTGGCAATGAAAAATTTAAAAAACCTTATTTTTGACAATTATTTAAAGTATTGAGTACTAACCTTGGTCACAAAGCGTTATAATGTGAAGATGAATAAAATTTATTTGGGCGTAATCGTGGTCGGCGTGCTGATCCTCCTCTTAGCGGCCGCCTTTATCACTCCTGCCGCCACGCCCGAGCCCATTACCCCCTCGCCCACCACCAATGTGCCGGTGCGCGTAACCAAGCAGGGCACCTGGGTCTGCTTGCCACACACTGATATCACCGGGCCCCAGACTATGGAGTGTGCCTTCGGCTTGAAGGTGGATTCAGAAAATACTTATTATGGCCTCGATACTCAACTCTTATCATCGGGCCCAATCAACTTCCCCACCGAGACGATGATTGAAGTGGAAGGATTATTGATACCAGTAGAGCAACTTAGCAGCAATTGGTGGCAACGCTACCCCATCACCGGCATCATTAGCGTAACGAGCGTTAGAGAGATTTAAAATAATTTTATTAAAATAAGATGAGAAAAAGCGCACCCCTTTATCGGCGGTGCGCTTTCAGTTTAGAAATTTCCTATGTGGTTTTCTTTATTGCCAAAAGATGGCAATATGTAGAAATATCGCGGTTAATACACGCATAAACAACCATTCCACTCTGCCCATCGGTCATGCGAAGATTTTCCCCGTCACGATCTTCAGGACACAGGGCCACCACGAAATGGCGACTCATTGCCTGCGGCCATTTTATACCGAACGCGAGTAGTTCACGTCCATCAGCCGGCTCAAGGTTGTCTTTGTAGAGCCTACGACGGAGACGATCTCCCTGATTCTCTAGCTTTGGATCAACAGGAACAAGAACAAAAGTCCTTTCGATAACACCCCTCTGCTCTTCATTTAGAAAAGTGTCAAAAAATGGAAGTTGTTCTGGTATTCCACTTCCTCCCCGGAATCCACTCAAAAGATATAAATCTTCAATGGAAATATCGTAATCGACTGGGGTGGGAAATTTTGTAGGCAAGAGCCCGCAAAACATCCGAAAATCATCGCGAGATACTTGAATACCGCTACCTTGGGCTGCCGCTTCAAAGAAATCAGCGAGCAACCCGCCATTTACAAGAATTGAGAGGGCGTCGCGATGCATACCTTTCTCATCCATGATTCTAAGTACGTGAGCAGCCTGCCCGCCCGTAGTTGGCATTATGACTGGACTGATGATCATAGGAATCTCCCATGTATCGCCACTTGGTAGTGGCTTGTTTTCAAGACTAGAGGACGGAACTTACCGCCATAGTCATCTGCCACAATAATAACACGATAAATTAAAAAGTAAATACTTTAATTTTTTTAAATTTAAGAAGTCTTCTTTGAAGTCTTAGTCGCTTTGGGAGCGGGGGTCATCAGAGCAATCAAGCGCTCAAGCTTGTCATTAACACCACGGAGCTCAGCCTTTAAATCATTGAAGGCTTGGTCGGGGCGCGGAGCTGGGCGATCATTATGGAATGACGGACGAGGGGCAAAGTCACGGCGAGGAGCGCGTGGAGAGTCATCTCTTACAAAGCAGTCATTGCAATGAACGGGCTTGCTCCCATTAGGACGGAAGGGCACCTCACAAGAGTTGCCACAAGCGGAACAAGTAGCCTTAAACATCTGCTTAGGGCCATGACTAAAGCCACCCTTGCTACCAAAGGGCTTCTTGCCAAACGAGGGCCGTGAGGAACGATCTTTAGAGAAATGAGCCATATATATTGTATGAATTTTTACTTACTTTCAACTATACCATACAGCCCAAAAATTATCAAGTATTGTAAAACTTCTTTATGAGTGTAGGTAAATCTGTCTTAGTCTTCTCCCCTTCTTCTATCCGCTTTAGCACTTCAGCAGGAGTAAGCCAAAAGTATTCTACAAAGTCATCAGGATTGTAATTGGGTGCCTCATCTAAAGATATTTCATAAACTTGCATGTATGAAGATACACCATCTTCAGGAGTAAGCTTACCCAATAAACGATACTTCACTTGGTCCACATTTATATTTAACTCTTCCATCGTCTCTCGTTTAAAGGTATCGTCATATGACTCACCACTCTCCACATGCCCGCCCACACTCATATCGAAAGCGAGGGGGAAGATACGCTTAGTAGCCGTCCGGCGCGGTATCCACAGCTCACCCTTAGAATTTACAATGAAGGCATTGATCACGCGGAAATTGTGTAAATTCTCCGCTTGTATTTCTGAGCGAAGCTTCTTACCAATAACCTGATCTTGTGCGTCAACTAAGTCTAAATATTCGTCCATAGATTTTTATTATTTTAATATCAATATCTTCGACGTTCGGGTCCTTCTAGCGTTAATAATTTAAACTTTAATTAAGCCTGCAATAAAAGACGATCCTGTATCAAATAATTCGTAGAACTTAGAAACTTTTTTTATCTCTTCCTCTAATTGTTCGGGTAAATATCTAAGGGACTGGAATACAAGAATCTTATCTCCGGCAACCACTCCTTTTTCTTTTAGCTTTTCAGAAGGATTTACAATTTCACACCACACCCTTAACTCACTATCCGAGTCTCTTTGAGCAATATCTGTCTCTGGGTTTAACCCCACTAATTTTAATTTATCATCTGTCATAGTTCGCTGATCTTCACCATACACTTTATGAAGAGCTACCATATCTACCCTATCTCTCATTTGAGAATTTATAAAAAAGTAACTATTCTTACCGGCAATCTTTTTTAATAAATCTAGGATCACTTGGGGATGATAGTTAGAAAAAGTAAGTCCAATATTTACAAATCGAGGAACTTTAGCCTCGCCAAGTAGTTCAGGCAATTCCTCAAAAGATGCCCGGAGTGGATGAGTTGGAATTCCCTGATTTAGAGCATGCTTCTCTGCTAGCTCCAAATAATATTTACTAATGTCAACGGGAATGTAGGTAAAAGTTTTTCCTTGTTCTTTAAGTTGATCAAAAAAGAATTGTTCTTTGTGTTCAGTGCCGGGGCCAAGATCAATATATTCAAAATGCGAGGGCAACAAATCAACTACACTTTTTGCTATGGATAATAAATACTCTCGTTCTGGCTTGGTTACAAGCTTAAAATAAGTAGTGTCGGTTGATTGTATTGATTCATATTTTTCTACACCAGAATCTATGTATAAAAGTAACGAATCAGAATAATCCCACGTATGGGGAGCAATAGGATTAATAGAGTTTATGGCTCTATCCTCCAACCACTGCTTATTGTATTTATCTTGATTTTGCATTGATGAATATTATACCATTTTCGAACCTAAGCCCATTAATAAGACTTAATTTTTTCTCCCTCTTCCAACCTTTAATTTGAGCTTCACGTTTTAATGCTGAAGAACGATCAGGATAATCTTCTGTGTAAACAATTTTCTTCACTTTCTGTGAACTCGTATAATGCCCTCCCTTCCCGATGACATGCTCGTTAAACCTACGGGCAACATCAGTAGTTATGCCGGTATACAGAGAACCATCTTCACATTCCAAAATATAAAGAAAATACATAAATCATCCCTCGACACTGAGCGAGCGAAGCGAGTCGAAGTGTTGGCCTGTTCGGTTTCGTAGTTTTATCTATCAAACCCCATAATATCCTCCGATAGTAATGGATTATATCATTTTACGTATCGTGAAAGCTATTATTTATTCACTTTTTGATTTCTGCCATTCAATATCTATTTTCGAATAATGCGCATTTGGCAAAGAGGATGAAATAGCAAGTAATTGTTTATTTGTATGTTTTTTAAGAAAAATAGTTTTAAAACCTATTACATAATCATCCTGATACTCATGTGGGATTATTAAATTAAATTCAGAAGATCCATTTTCAAGATTTAGATCAAGATTTGGTATATAAGTTTCTAGGGGCCTAAGGAAAAAATTCATCACTCTATAATCTACATCTTTAGGAATAAGAAACACCTGTATACAAAGTAAACCTTCCCCTGTACCAATTTGCATAATAGAAGAACCATAGGTTGTTCCCGAAGCAAGAAAAGCGTCTTCTAATCTTGGGACGTGCTTTATGTCAACTTCGGGGTAAAAAACTTTTTTAGATGCCTCCTTCAAAAATTTTGGATCACCAACAAAAACCGTAAATGCATGGTAGATACCATTACTTAACAATTCAGCATTTAGTGGTAAAACTCGCTCTCTCCCCTGAGTTGTTACTTTTGTGAAATGGTGATTATTTTTAATGAGATCTTTGACAAAAGTGATGTGGTCAAATTGTATTTCACCTGGCAATTCAAGGAATAGAGATGTTGTTCCGCCCTTATTTAAGGTGAGGATTCCTAAAATTCTTTGTTTTGAGTCTATGGTTAAATATATAGGATGTACTTTACCTAAAGATTTACCCTCATTAACTAATTTACTGAAAACACGTTCGTAGACAGATATACCATGACTAGTTTGAGGAGCGTCGCTGTGAATGAAAGTATTTTCAACCACAATCTTAATTTTTTGTTTTTCCATACATAAAAATTTTGAGGCTCTCGAAAATTTTAACTTGTCCCTCAGTAACCACGGGACACCTAAACTTGGAATTTCACCCCGTCACTAAGTTGTTAATTGATAATACTGTGCTCCTGCGCAGAGCTGCCGGACTTGGAATCGAACCAAGATAAACAGCTTCAAAGGCTGCTGTCCTACCGTTAGACGATCCGGCAGCTCTATTCACGAGCTACTTAAATTTACCTGCTTATTTAAATTGACGGTGAACTTAGTGACGGGGCGGGCCAAGATAAACAGCTTCAAAGGCTGCTGTCCTACCGTTAGACGATCCGGCACTGCTACGCCGAGGCTTCGCAGCACACGGCAATGTGCCTAATATGACATATTTATTGGGTTTATTCAATTAAATTTAAAATTAAAACCGGGTTGGTCCCGGCTTGAAAAACAGAATTGAAGGAAGGATCGTGACTACCGCAAAGGACGAAATTCCATCATCTTGGGCGAATAAGGTACGAAGTTGGCGGGGCCCATTTTAATAGCTTGTTTGAGTTTCCTTTGACGGAGGAATTTCTTACCCTCCATAGGGGTATAGACAGAAACACCAAGTTTATCGAATCGATCGTGATCTTCTCGCTCATCAGACAATGCCTTCATCTGAGAATCGACAAATTTGAGCAGGCTGGAAACCTTTTTCTTTCCCACCATTTTCCCAAAGATAAAAACTTTCTTGGATAAAACTTTGGAAGTTTTAGTGGTTGACTGGTTTTCGTGACCCCACTTTTTTCGATTGTCCACAATCTTGGTTACTTCAACCAGCTGGTAAGCGAACACGACATCATTGCCCCATTTATTAAAACGAATGATGGGGCCATACTTTCCGAGCTTACCGGGTTCTTTCTTACGGACCCCTTTTTTGCGAATAAAGGCTAACGCCTCCTCGTGGGTGGGTAAAGAATTTCCAGGGAGAGACACAGTCCAATAACTATCCTCATAGAAAGGTCGATTCCGATACTCACTATTTGCGTCTGCCAAAAACAACCGCATACAAGTGGTCGTAACCAATTCTGCCTCTAGCTTAATCTTCTGCTTCATCTCTTTCTCCTTCTACTGGTTTGACTTAATTTTGTTTCGAAGAACTTCCAATACTCTACATTAACTAATTAAAAAGTCAATAATACAGTCACCAAACAAAAAAGACGGCGCGGGGTGTGGGGACCCCGCGCCGTGTTGCCCGTCGCATCATGTAGGCAAAAGACTGGAAAGAGAAAAAGTTTCTGAAGACCTTGTCATACTCATACCCATATCGAACTGAAGCGCGGCCAAAAGAATTCTTTTGGGATCAAGATCGATTTTAGGAAGAGATTCGTTGACCCTAATGCAATTGAAGTACTCTTCCATACTTAGAGCGGCCATCAACTCTCGACGCAATACCTGTTCTTCTTCAAGAGTAGAGCATCGAGCGATGAGAGCAGAAAGACCGACCTTAGGATCGGCGACAAATTCATCGATCATCGCTTGAATATGGGGATCTATCTCATCGGACATACACCCTCCCTCTGGCCGAGCTGGCCCAAAGTTGTCTACGCCTGTGCCCAGAGACTCTAACTTAAGTATACTCCTATGATTAATTTGTCTATTACTTGATATCCACTGTTTCTAAGAGTTGGTAGAAGTCACGTCGGATCTCATCGTCCGGCGTGATGGTGGTAACGGCGAAGGCATAAATATAATCCGGCGTCGCCACTGCCACCGTCTCGCCGCGATACAAGCCATCCCACTGATAAGTTAAGGCCTTAAACCCGGCAAAGCTAAGACTCTCCAACTTGCCATCGGGTGATAATTTAAAGTTGGAGTCATTGCTGCCATTCACCCACCCTTCCACCGTTAACTTGTCTAAGTTGTTCTGATAAATATCAATGGTGATGGCCGTTGGCCCCTCGCTCATCTCACGCGGTTCTTCAGATTTATTAATTAAAGTGAGCTGCTTATGCAGGCGCTCGGCGTTACCAATCTCCCGCTCGGTTAAATTGTAAGTAGTAGGATAAGTGAAGGTTAAATTGGCCGAGGTATAAGTATCAGTCTCGGGAGGATTATTGGCCTGCTTGTCTCCACCCATTAAGAAGTAGCCTAAGGCCACCACCACAATAATTACCCCCACGCCCACCCAAGTTTTATTCATATACCAGTATTGTAATAAATTTAAAGTAAAAAAGAAGACCCCGCCGAAACGGGGTCTTAGGGGCTTATAGCATCGAGAGGAAAATGAAGCGCTTGGCCTCAATCCAATTCTGAGCAATCTGAATGGGGAATGGACTCCCCCAATCTTCATCCTTCATCTTACGGAAGAATGGCACTTCATCCGGATCCTCACGCCGTGGATTAAGTGCCAGTCGTGTCGGCACACTCCGGAGGTGATACAAAACCTCAAGCCGGTCATCAATGAAGTGGGTAATCCCCAGCTTCTCGCAGATCGCCGCCTTCTCCTTACGCTCGCGGCAGAAGTGCAGGTGATCGTCATAAGGTATCATTCCCGTCAACGTCCAGAAACCATTAACGCGCAACCAATCTTTGATATGTATCTCGGAGAGAAGATCTGCTTTGGACACAATATGCATATTCTTCGCGCCGATTACTTCTACCAACTCCTTAATAACTTCTGGTGCCCCGTCCACAAACGGGTTCTCTAAGAAGTTGGGCTGCATCTCCGCTGCCAGGTTCTTCTGCCGGCCGTTAATGATTTTACAGATTGTCCAGCCAAAATCTATTCCAAGAACTGTTTTATTGGACATAATTGCCCTCCTTCCACACCCATTCCTACCAATCTTCTACTCTTTAGTCAATAAATTAATTAAAGCCAATTCTAGTGGCAACTCGGGCACCGCCGAGGTAAGGCTGTGCAAATAAGCGTCTAAGAATTCTCGCAACACCTTGGGCCACAGGGCCAACAATTCTTTACTCGCTACCAGCGGTTTAATCTTAGCTATTACCTCCTCACCCAACTCCTCTGCCAACTCCTTCTGCAAGTTGGGCGAGAAGCCATACAGCATGGTAACTCTCACCTCTCTAATTAAAAGTTTAAGCAAGGTGCGCATATCCTTGCCAGCGGCGCCGGCCTCGCGCACCGCCTTCAAGCCATTATCTAAATTGTGATTGCTCACCGCCTCAATAATCGTCCAGACAATCTTATTAGACGGAGCGCTGGTTACCCTCTCCGCTTCTTCTAAACTAATTTCTTTATCCACCGATAAGTTAGCCACTTTTTGTAACAAGCCGGTGGCATCGCGGAAGGAGCCGTCTCCCAATACGGCCAACAATTCAGCTACCCCGCGCCCCAACTTCAAATCTTCACTCTTAGCAATCTTGGTTAAAACTTTAGTTAAAATCTCAATCGTTGGTGATTTAAAGTGGTGGATCTCGCACCGTGATTTAATAGTCTCTGGCACTTTATGCACCTCGGTGGTGGCGAGGATAAATACTACATGAGCCGGAGGTTCTTCTAGAGTTTTAAGTAGGGCATTGAAGGCATTCTTGGAGAGCATGTGCACCTCATCAATAATGTAGACCTTCACAGGCGAGAGGAAGGGCATGGTCCGCACGCCCTCTTGCAACTCTCTAATATCATCCACGCCGGTGTTGGAGGCGGCATCAATCTCCACCAAGTCTGAAGGCTCACAACCCAAGGCACGAGCCAAGATGCGAGCCACCGAGGTCTTGCCGGTGCCGCGCGAGCCAGTAAAGAGATAGGCGTGAGCGGTCTTACCGCTCTTCACCGCCGCTTCCAAGAGCGGCACAATGTGCTCTTGCCCTACCACCTCACTAAACTTGCTCGGCCGATATTTCCTATATAAAGCCTCCGCCATATCAACCGATTATAACAGAGCCTTCTGGGGCTTCCAAAGTTGGATTTTGTAATAAATGGCTAAAATTCTAATCAAATAGACTAATATTAAAAGTACACAAACTGCGAACAGGGTTGTTAAATAGCTAGATAAAAAATAATATCCCGCCCCTAAGATCAAAGCTGGCGTGGCATAAAAATCTTGATAAAAAATCTCTGGCACCCGACCCAACATAACATCTCTTAAAATTCCTCCTCCCACCGCACTCACAGTGGCAAAAAACAAAATACCCAACAAACCTAAACCAACATTACTTGCCTTTTCAGCACCGATAAAAGCGAAGGTGACGAGACCAATAGCATCTATGTATAAGATGGCATTTTGTAATTGAGTAAATTTTTTATAAGTTAAAATTGATAAAACTACTCCCCCTATTACCGCTAAAATATAGAGGTAGTTTATAAAGTAAACTGGCAAGTCATTTAGTAACAAATCGCGAATAGTCCCTCCTCCCAAACTACTTACTAAAGCCGTCACACCAATACCAAACAAATCAAAACCTTGTCTTTGGGCTAAATAAGCACCGTAAAAAGCGAAGGCCAGAATACCTAGTAAATCCAAGGTATAGATCATGTTTTGAGTATATAAGCTCCTCCCCTTTTAAACAAACAAAAACCGCCCTCCAACGGTTTTTGTTGCCATTGGTAAGCGGTGTTATTTTACATACAAGCCCGTATATTCTTTAGACACTGACTCTAGCCATTTTTCTGGATAATCTTTGAGCTTGAGCCACTCTTGAAGATACTCCTTATCGGAATCACAGAGAGGAGTATTAGCTTGGGATAAGGGCAGGATGACATGCTCACAGGTTAAAGCAATCACCTTCGCCTCCTCTTTTATCATATCCTCTCTTGAAACCGATTGAGTTAAAGCTAGGTCCGACGTATCTGTTAGATGGAAACACTCATGGAGGAAGGCGGCTGTAACCATGTTATCAAAAACTTGGTCCACCAATTCAAGTGGCGCACCCAATTTCAACCATTCTTCATAAGTACTAAGAAGGAAGGGGATCACTACCTCTATATAAGGGACACCTTCTGGCGAGACTCTCGATCCCATTGCCACGCGCGGAGTGTTAGGGTCTTGTCTCTCGGTAAAAACAAGATCAAGCTTGTCGGTACCAAAGCGCTTAATGATCCTCTCGCGCAAATCCTTGGCCACCTTTTGCACAGCTGGCACATAATGCTCTCCGTTTCTTAATTTGAGCAATCGAGGTAAAACAACTTTCTCCCCAAAATAATGGACCTTTTTCAGATCGTTTTCTGCCGGAATGACTTGCGTCGGAGACGCAACTGGCACTTTAAGCTCTTTAGGAGAAACCAAGTTAGAGTTCTCCTTCCCACAACCACACATTATCACCGCCAAAACGCAACTAAAGATGAGTCTAAACATTATCTTTCCCTTTCAAGGTTTGTATTGTAAGACCAAAATTCAGTTCTAATTACTATCATTTATTTAAATATTTGTCAATCTAGTTACATTGACACGAATAGTTTTATCTGTTACTAATATAGTTAGACGAAAAGGAGACTGAAATGAAGGTTGAAATCAGAAATATGATCTGTGCCGCACCGTGGTGTCATCGGCCAACTGCTGCTTCCACTGGTCAGTCTGCTAGGCAGATTAACAGCAAACAACTTTGCCGAGCTTGTTATCAGTATGTTTGGGAGCAGGCTAAACTTGATGGTAAAGAAATGGGAGAAATTTTTTCCTCCCTACCGCCACCCAAGAAAACCCTCCCCGCTATCAAGACTAAATGTGCCAGAAAAGGTTGTGATGTAAAGTTTGAGGAAGGAAACAAGGGTCAACACAGGAGACATATAGGTCTGCACCATGTTTGCCGTAATTGCTATGAGGCTACTTGGGAATGGGCAAAGAGAAGAAACATACCCTTAGAAAAAGCCTTCGCTCAATTACCCGAGAAAGGTTGGCATAAAAATAAGCCACCAAAATACAGTGAGGTCGATTGTGGGCTACCTTGGTGTAAAAACAAGGTATTAAATAAGGCAAAGTTTATGGTCGCCCAGGGAGTCTATGTTTGTGGAGGGTGTCGCCTTTACCTTCATGGAATGAATAATCGCTTTAAATGTTCTCCATGTAATTGGAAAGAGAGGGCTATTCAAGCAATTCAGGGTCAAATTTCAGCACCCGGCGAATTAGAAAAGTGTTCAATGCCTTGGTGTCAAGCAATGTGTAAATGTTGTCGGAATAGAGGCCCTAACGGGGAACCAATATGTCCTACTGATTCAGTCTATTTACACCTGTACGCAAAACGTAAGAAAATAACTTTTTTAAAGGCTTTTCTTTCAGCTCCGCCGCCAAAACGGCGTGGGCCAGAGCGTTCTATTGGTTGGCCAAAGAAATAAGGTTAACCAAAAACACCCAATTTTTAATTGGGTGTTTTTTAATCTCTAATATAACTATCGATTATTTCTTCTACCTCCTCTACACTATTCGCTTCCATCAGTTTAGAGCGTAATTCGGCGGCGCCGGGGAAGTTATCGATATAAGCTTTAAAATGCTTCTTCATCACGGCGAAGCTTTTAGTGTGCCCGTTAAATAATTTAGTATTCGTCTCCCCCGGCAGGTACATATCAGCGAAGAGTTTGGTATGCTCGAGCAAGACTTTTAATCTCTCTTCTTTAGTTGGAACGGTTTCCGCATACAACCACGGGTTGCCGAAGATCCCCCGCCCAATCATCACCCCGTCGCATTTATATTGAATGCATTTTTCTCTGGCCTCCACTGGCGTCTTCACATCACCATTGCCTAAAATGATTACTCCGCTCCCCTCGGCCAACTTCATAATCTCAGGCATTACCTCCCAATGGGCCGGGACCTTACTCATCTCCTTCCGCGTGCGCAAGTGCACCGTGAGCGCCACCGGCTTGCAACCTAAAATAAATTTAATCCAGTCTAAATCAATGTGGTTATAACCCAAGCGTGTTTTAACCGAGACCTTAAGCCCAGACTCTTTAGCCGCTTCAATCAACTCTTTAGCCAGCTCCGGGTGTTTAATTAAATTGGCGCCGCAACCCTGTTTCTCTATGGTGGCGTCAGGACAACCCATATTAATATCCACGCCATCAAAGCCAAGCTCCTTACAGAGTTTAGCCGCCTCGCGCATCTTCTCGGGCCGACTAGTAAAGAGTTGCGCCACAATCGGCCGCTCGCCCTCGGTATAATAAAGCTCTCGCAATAACTTCTCGCGGCCCTTGGGGTGCATCAGTCCATCGGCCGACACAAACTCAGTGAAGAAGATGTCCGGGCCAGCCGGCTTAGAATACTTAGCAATAATCTGCCTAAAAGCGGCGTCCGTTACATCATATAACGGCGCCTGACAGATAATCGGTTTCTCTAAGTTATGCCAAAAACACATAGATAGGATCTATCATAACATAACAACACATACTTGACACAATCCAAAGCCCATGCTAGGAATATATCCGGTTGGTCTCACAACGAGACCTGTACATTGCAAGGGAGGGACATAGAATGTCCGTCAGCAAGATCCAGAACGTAAAGGTCAAGATTAAGGGGGTATCCCCTTACCTCATGAACCCGATGACCGAAGACATCCTCGACGAACTCCGAACCGGCAATCGCGCCCCGATCATGAAAGACCGGCCCGTCGAAGAAATCTCCCAGAGAAAACTGTGCACCGAATCCGGTAAAATCGGGATCCCGGTGGAAAATCTCTTGGCCTGCATGGCCGAGGCCGGTCGCAAGGTGAAGCACGGCAAGGATCAGATCTCAACTGCCAAAACAACCACGATGTACTCCTTGTTGTCAGTCGAAGAGACCTTTTTGCCGTTTACAAATCTGGTGCCCGAAAACGACGGCTGGATCGTGGACAAGCGACGCGGACGTCTCAAGGACGGCACAGCGGTCTGCATCGTCCGGCCCAAGTTTATGTCGTGGGGATTCGAGTTCACCCTCACGATCGACGGCAATGGAGTGTCTCCAGACACCATCAAGCAGTTGGTGAAGTGCGCCGGTAACATCGGTCTCGGTGATTTCCGTCCGTCGTGCAAGGGACCCTTCGGCCGCTTCACGATTGAGAGCTGGGAAATCATGGAAAACGTCGTGAAAGAAGCGGCGTAATGTAAAAGTATTTCTGCCGGGTGCCGCTGGCTATAGTCCACTCGGGTGGGGTGTAGATGGGCACGGTAGTGTACGGAGCGGGAGTCATTAACTTGACTCCCGCTATTTTTATTTGACAAAATTTAAAATTATTGGTATCTTAAATGTAGATGTAGACTCGCTTTGCGGGGCACAGTAATGAGTCGTACTCTACTCTGTAAGTACACTAGTCCTCGGGGTGGCCTATTACTAGGCCACCATTTATTAATCTATCCAGCCGTTCTGTAGATAGGTCCACCGGCCTACCGTGCAGTCAGGCTTTCTTCACCCAGGAGCGGGAGTCATTAACTTGACTCCCGCTATTTTTATTTGACAATAATTCGTTTATTTGATATATTATTAATTATTATCTTAGCTCTGCCACGCGGGCCGAAGTATCCTGGCGCCCGGCACAGCTTGGACCAGCACGGAGCGGAGGTCACTTTGACCTCCGCTATTTTATTTGACAAAATTATTAAAATATGTAATATAACAAATAGATTCCTACATCGAAGGCTACTCCAGTCTTCGGTTGGGTGTGGCTCCGCCAGTCAGAGCACACCGCGGGGCAGCCCTGAAGTATAGGGCTGCCATTAATAAAAGTATCTTCTGGGTATAACTAGGCAGAGCTCTCTGCGGTTCACCCCAGCGTTGTCCAGCCCCCTCTGGTAGGGCGTAGCAAGGAGCGGGAGTCATTAACTTGACTCCCGCTATTTTTATTGTTATATTAAAACAGCCGTCTTACCCATCGTGGGGCGCAGTGTAGACAGGTAGCCTATAGTCAAGCACGGGGCCGATGTCATTGACATCGGCCATTTTTTATGTAAATCTCATGGAGGATCAACAAGGTTGAGTAGTGTCCTGTCCACCCAGGTGGTCTATTCCCGTCCTAGGGCCGGAAGTCATCTTGACTTCCGGCATTTTTTATGAAATTATATAAATATCGGATCGGCCGGCTCTTGCCATGCTGACCCCAGCAAACTTCAGTTCGGCCAAGTATTCTAGGGACGGGTTCACCGCGGAGCGGGAGTCATTAACTTGACTCCCGCTATTTTTATGCTATACTAAAAATTAGATAGTGCAGAGAAGCAGGCCGCAGTGGGGCTTCCTGAACTGCCGTGAAGATTTGAATTGTGGGGCAAGGGGTGGGGACCATTTGGTCCCCACCAAATTTAAGAAAGGAATCGCAATGACCAACAGAGGCGGGATGGGAATGAAGAAGCATGGTCAAAGTGGCCACCCCGTTAACCAAAACCACTTTCAGGGAAAAACTGGTGGCAAGCGAGTCAATCGCAAAGGTAAAGGGAAGAATAAAAAGCAACGGCGAAAGAATCGTGGCAGTCATGTAAATAAATATTCGTAAGTTGAACATTTTTCTGCTTCGCTTCCCGAGCATACGTCTCGTTGGCTGAAGTAAGGCAACCCTCGGGCCGGAAGTCATCTTGACTTCCGGCATTTTTATAATTATAATCTTAAACACTTAGAGAGGTGCCCTATACTCTAGCGCTGTAAGGCGTTCTGTAGTGGACCCACCCGTTCCGAGGAGCACTCGTCAGTTGACGAGTGCTATTTTTTATGCTAGTAATTTAATTGGCTTTGACAACCAGGGTACGCAAACAAAAGGAGGCTTAAATGCCACACACGCAACATCAGGGGCTAATCCCCTACTTCCCGCAGAAGTACCGGTCTATTAAACCGGCTCAGCAGGAAGCGCTCGAGATCATCGAGAAGACGAGAGGTAACGTAACCTTAGAGCTCCCTACCGGCTCTGGGAAGACGGCCATTGGGGCCACCTTCCTCGAGCAATTATCAGACACGGGTCAAGGACCTAATGTTTATGTCGTTCGATCGAAGGTCCTAGTGGAGCAAGTCAGTCAACTGCACCCAGAATTCAAAGTAGTTTTGGGTCGCAATGAACATCCTTGCTTGTATTATGAGGATGCTAATTTGAAGGCCGACGACATTCCCTGTGCCATGTTGACTGACTGCCCCCATCGGGTAGACCAAGAGACTGGCGAGACCGAGGAGTATGGTGCTACGCCGTGTCCGTATTTGTTGCAGAAGTATCAAGCCCGCCAACCAGGCGAGAAGGTTGTGACTACAATGGCCTTCTATCTCTTCACCCAACTCTTTGGGAAGCAGTGGGGCGATCGTCCGGCGGGCTTGGTTATTGATGAAGCGCATCAGCTCGCTGGAGTCGTCAGACAGTGTCTCTCGTATGAGATCACAGACTGGCACTTGGAGCGAGCGGCGGAATTGTTGGAGCAAGTAGGTTCGCCTCAAGCTCCTCAACTTAAAGGCTTCCTTGACGAGATGGTGAAGATCATCAAACGCAAGAAGCCGAGCGCCCCAGCCCTCTTGGAAGAATGGGAAATCGAGTCTCTCCGCGATTTATTGGAAGATATCGACAAATCCGCGATCACCAAGAGTATTGGTGAGGCAGTTAAAGCGGGGTTGATTGATCCAAAGGTGGAGATGGAAACCTTGAAGAGGCTGCAGGTGTTGGTCCGAGATTTGGGCCGATACTTTCGCTCGCTCGACTTCTCTCTCCCAGCAGGAAAGCGCGGTCCGCTTAATTACACCTACGCCTATTGGGTAAAGGAGCGTGGCGAGAATGACCGGGTCAAGTATCGTTTGTTTATCAAGTGCTACTATGTGGCACCATTGATCAAACGGATACTGGGCAAAAAGACCTTGGCGATGTCGGCCACTATTGGCGACCCAGAGATCTTTTCCCATGAGACGGGAATTAGTAATCCTTGCTACAGCTTGGATTCCGACTTCTCTCATCTCAAAACCCGCGTTTTCTTACCCACCGATACACCCAACCTGGCGGTGAACAACCGCAACAAGCGTGATGTAACTCAAACCATCCGCAAGATGGCGAGGGCCAGCAAACGCTTTGCCGATGAAGGGATACGCTCCCTCGTGGTGGTGGTGTCCAATGAGGAGCGCGACAAGTTCCTCATGATGGCAACGGAAGAAGGGGTAGAGGCGTTGAGCTACGGTAAAGGCGTGAAAGCCAAAGAAGCCGCTCAACGCTTCAAAGGTGGTGAAGGCGATGTGTTAGTCGGGACTCTAGCCAATTATGGTGAAGGTCTCGATTTACCCAAACAAATCGCGCCAGTCATCTTCGTTCTTCGACCCAGTTATCCGCCGCCCAATGATCCATGTTCCGTATTTGAAGAGCGTCGTTTCGGCAGTATGCGTTGGCGATTGTGGAATTGGCGCGTGATGATTGAGGCTTTGCAAGTGCGAGGTCGCAACATCCGGAGCACTAAGGACGTGGGGGTATGCATCTTCATGTCCCAACAATTCCGCCGTTTCCTACGGCCTTCACTGCCCGAATGGCTGAAGCCAGCGTACCAAGGTGAAAGTTCTTTCGAACAGTGTCTGGAGGAGACACTGAAGTTGTTGAAGTAGTCGTTCCCCAGAGCGGTTAACTGCAGCGCAGTAAACTTAAGTGGGGTCTGCCATGGAGCGGGAGTCATTAACTTGACTCCCGCTATTTTATTTGTTATATTAAGATAGTTGTATTAATTTCCTGCACTGCCAAGTACAGTCCGCCGTTCCCAGGTATCGTTCGCTGGTCCGTGGGGCGGAGATCTATATGATCTCCGCCATTTTTATTTCTATAAATACTGGAAGGTGGGGTTTTTGGGAGTTTCGCTAAAGACGGTGTGGGTGTCGATAAATTCCACCAGAGTTTTAATATCCGCTTCGCGATTGGCACTGCGCAAGACTACCAGGGCGACAGGCCGCTTACTAAATTCGCCGAGAGGCAATTCAAAGAGGGCAATTTGGGTCTGGCGGGCTTCATCAATAAAGCCATTCTTCCCGCCCAAGTAATTTTCTTGCTTCACTAATTTATTACTATTCACCCAATGATGATTGGCATAATCGTAAGCGCCCCGTCGTGTTAAATCAAAGATATAACGCTTGGATTGATAAATATAACGCGAGAGCTTGGCCAAGTCGCGAGCGCTCGAGACATTCTTGGGCGAGAGACCACTCGGATCATCAAAGTGGGTGTCGGTAAGGCCAATGGCCGAGGCTTTATTGTTAAGGGCTCGAATAAATTCCGCCCGGCCAAAGTGCCTGGCAATCGCCTCCGCCGCGTCATTGCTGGACTCTAATAATAATGGATAAAGCAATTCTTGGGCTGGCAAATTCTCGCCCAATCTTAAATTACCTTGCGTGCCGTAAGTATCAATAGCTACCTTGCTAATATTTACTAAATCAGATTGATCAATAATTTCTAAAGATACAATGGCAGTTAAAAGTTTAGACAAAGAGGCGATAGGATAAACTTGGTCTAGATTATGTTCTAAAATAACTTCACCTGTTTCTAAATCAACCACCGCGTAAGCGGCGGCACTAACCTTGGGTAAAGTTTGAGACAACAATTCATAACTATTAGTACCCACGCCTTCATTCTTGCCACCATATACCGATACTAAAGTGTCGCTAGTGGCGAAGTTATAAACCATCTCGGCATCGGCGGTAGCCAAGCGGATGCAACCGCCTGAGTAACCATCGGGTAATTCTTTACCGGTTTCATCATATGGCCGACCATGGATAAAGAAGTTGCCGAAGAATTGTAAGCTCCACGGCATCCACACTTCTCCTAAAGAAGAGAAGTGACTCTCTTTCTTCAGTAACACGTGATACTCGCCGGTTGGCGTCTCCCACGGGCTGCCGGGCTTGCCCTTAGCGACAATATCGTAGGTGGCAATATTATTACCATCTTCATACAAGGAGAGCTTCATCGCCGCCAAGTCCGCGCGGATAGCCTTACCGCGCGTTGGCGGCGTAAAGACTGGGTCATTAACAGTACTCCTTAAAACGGGCGAGCTCACAGTGGCGGCTGCGGTCGCCACTTGATAATGCAATTGCGACGCCCAGTTGCCGGTCATAAAGTCCATACCTACGCGCGCCGCTACCGGCACAAGATTAAAAAGCGAGATCGCAAAAACGGCCGTTAAGCCCACCCAAAAAGCATAGTGCCAAAAATCTTTCATTATTTATCTACTATTCTACGTGAAGGTCGAGGTCAAGTAAATTGCCGTCCGGATTCTTAGACGGAATAAAGCTCACTTTATGGCCAGAAACAAGGGTGCCAGCGATTAAAGCCTTGGCCACCTCCTCCTCCACTGTCTCTTGCAACAAGCGCTTGAGTGGTCGAGCGCCAAATTGGCGGTTAGTCCCCCGCTTGGCCAAAGTCTCAACCAACAAATCAGTAATGACTAAAGTTACGCCTTGATCTTCTAATCTCTTTTTTAATTTCATTAATTCCCGCTTGGCAATATCTTGCAGAGCCGCCTCCGACAGCGGCTCGAAGATGACCACCGAGTCAAAGCGGTTAAGCAACTCCGGTTTAAATAAGCCTTGCTCAATGAGGTGATCAGTAATCTGAGCGGAAGAGTCGGCTAAATTCTCCTTCTCATCCACCAACTTCCAAATTAATTCCGCACCCGCATTGGAGGTGGCAATCATTAAGAGCGAGCGCATATTAACCCGTCGGCCAGCCATGTCGGAGAAGAAGCCCTCATCAAAAATTTGTAAGAATAAGTTCAAGACCTCGCGCTCCGTCTTCTCAAATTCATCCAGTAGAAGGACTCCATACGGATGCTCGCGGGCGAGCTTGGCCAAGATCCCCGGCGTGCCACTGCCAGCATCGCCAATTAAGCGAGCTAAGGAATCACCACTGGCATACTCTGACATATCTAAGCGTAATAAATCTTCTTCCCGACCAAACAGAGTTTGGGCCAAGGCTTTAGCGGTCTCCGTTTTACCCACGCCGGTTGGTCCAAGGAAGAGGAAGGTGCCAATCGGTCGAGAGGCACTCCTGGTCCCGGCTCGCGAGCGTCTAATCGCGCTGGAGAGAGCCCCGAGCGCTCGCTCTTGGCCCACCACTCGCTCGCTTAAATGTTTTTCTAACGACAATAACTTTTCTCGCTCCAAGCCGGTCACCTCGCCCATTGGGATCTTGGTTTTATTTTTAACAAAGCTCAAGATATCTTCCTTCATCACCATGCGCTCACCCTTCTTGAGCAAGGCCGGGATCAATTCACTCATTAAGTCTTCCGCTTCTGCCGCCGGAGTACCGGCGGAGAAATAATTCTCCACGCTCTGAGCCAAGGCTTGCACGGCTTGATAAGTAAAGTAGAGTCCCGTCTGGCGTTCTAACTCCAACACTCTTAGCCCTACCAACTTAAGCACCTGCTCGCCCACGGCTCCTTCTACCTTTACAGTCTCAAAGCGATTCATCAAGACAGCATCCGGCTCCAGCACACCGTGGAAGGAGGATGGGTCCGACAAGCCAATCACCGTGAGAGCCGCCGAGGCCAAGTAAGTATCCAAGAGGCCGGAGAGAGGCGTCCCCAAGCGGGTTAAGTAAGCCGAGAGGCGAGGCAAGTCATCAATTACCAAGATCACATTGCCGGCCAAGGCCGCCTCCGTTACCAAGCCAAGCAAGGTCTCGGGCAAGCCGGCCTGATGCTCAAAGTTGGCCAACAACCGGCCCGTCTCTAATAATAAAAGTTGTTTACCCTCCAAGCGTGGCCAAGTGACGCCGTGATTAATGCGACTCCCCAGTTCTTCCAACACTTGCAAGTTGGCGCTCAACTCGCCCACCAAGACTACATTGGCCTCCTTCTCCTTATTCAAGACTTGCTCCGTTGCTTCTTCGGCCGGCGAGCGGAAGGCAGACATTCTCTCGGGGACAGTAATGAAGTGTCCGTATTGCTCCAAGTTGTAAGTCTCGCCGTAATGCCAATCCTTGGCCAAGCCCGGGATGGTGGCCAAGTTCTCCCAGCGCCACCAGGCGCGTCTAAAATAATCTCGCTCTCGGCCGGCAATAATCCACTCTAGAGCGGATTTAATTTGCCCGGCGGTCAGACCGGCCCGCTCTAATAAGCCTTTAGCCTCCGGGTTGGCGTCATAAGTGTGGAGTAATAAATCAGCGAGCGGTAATTTAAGATTATTCTCTGACAAATCAAAAGTGATGGATAATAATTTGATTTGAGATTCTGGCGCGATATTCAAGCGATTAAAGAGATCGAGTAAAATTTCTTGCGAGCCGAGAAGGGTGGCGATAGTGGGATAATTATCACTCCACAACCGACTTAGGTGATAACGCGAGAAGACCACGCTGGCATAAATGATAAGGTGATCGGCCAAGAACAAGCAGGCCAAACCCCACAAGTAAGGCGAGGGATTAAGATTGGTAACCGGCAACCATTCCAAAATAAGAGCCAAGGCGGCCGTGATCACCAACAAGCGATCCGTTAAGCGCAGCCACCACTCGCGACGCGCAAGGGACCACACGCGCTCAAGAGCGAAGTGGAGGCGAATGGGTAAAGAGATTAAATTAAGAGAGTTCATTTAACTAAAGATTAAAAACAAGCCGCCACTAATGGCGATGAGGATTAAGGCCGGCCACAGCACCCAGATGATTAGCATTAATAATCCGCCAAGAGCGGTAAGCATTATCATTAGTAAACCAACGATGATTAAAATTAATCTGATAATCGCACCCACAATGCGCATTAAGGTATTAACCAAGAAGGTCGAGAGCCACTCGCTGGGATGCAAGCCCGAGACATAATGCTCGCCCAAGCGCCGCCACGGCGAGAAGAGAGTCTTTAATAAAAGTTGAAGGGAGAAGAAGTTGGCGGTGAAGCGAATAAAGTTGAGCGCCAAGCCGCCGGCCGCCTTAAGGCCGGCGGTGTAATGCCAGATGACATAGGTAGGCAAATAGAGATAAGATTGCACGCTCTTTTATTATAGTTTATAAAAAACTTTCTTGCCAAAGCGGACATCAACATATTGTAGGGGCGGGAGAGTTTTATCCTGACTGTCTTTAAGAATAGCCGAGAGGGCGGCGTGGAGATTATTGCCCACCGTGAGAGCCGGGGTCTCTTGATCAACCATAATCTCCCAAGGTAAAACTTGTGTGCTAGTGGCTCGCGCAGGCGTGACGGTAAAAATAAAGTCATGATCCGCCGTACTAGTGAAAGAATTAACTTGCCAACCCTTCAAGCCTAACAATTCTAAAACTTGAAGGATGATGGTCTTTAAATCAAGTAGGCGCTCCACCTCGGCGGCATTACTCACCGCCAGCGGCGCGGTAATAGCCGTACTGCTGGCCCGCCACTCCAAGAAGACGCCAGGAGAGAAGGACGGCGAGCGGGTGTAAGCCACGCCCTGCTTATTGATAAAGAAGCAATTTAAATTACCCTCACAATAGAGCATTACCGGTGAGCGCTCGGTAACGGTAATGGTGAGCTTGCTGGGGAAGCCAGAAACAGCAGACACACTGTCGAGACGAGAGAAGGTGGTAAAGAGATGCGCTTGCAACTCCTCCTCCGCATACAGCCAGATGTGCCGGCGCGGAATGATTAAGAATTTATTCCCGGCTAAAAAACTGGTAACCTCCCCCACCACCTCCTCACTCTTCACAATTTGCGCTCCCTCAACTTCAATCTCTTCAATTAAAAAGAAGGGAAGATAAAGAACGAGGCCGATGATGATGAGAAGGCCCACTAAAATACCAGCGCCGATTAAGGGCCAAGGTGAAGCTTGTCTATAAATCTTCCTATTTGATCTGGTCGTGGCCAAAGTATGGTCGCAAAACTTCAGGCACTGTAATAGTGCCATCGGCATTTTGATAATTCTCTACTAAAGCAATGAAGAGTCGCGGGGTGGCAGCAGCGGTACCATTAAGGGAATGAGCGAAGCGGAGCTTACCTTCAGCATCACGGTAACGGATATTGAGTCGGCGAGTCTGGAAGTCGTGGAAGTAAGAAATAGAGTGAGTCTCGCGATACTTACCCTCACTCGGTAACCAAGCCTCAATGTCATACTTCTTAACCTGACCTAACCCTAAATCACCGGTGCAGTTAGTAACCACATGATAAGGAATTTTAAGTGCCTGCATTAACTCCTCGGCATTCTTGGTTAACTCTTCATGCCACTTCACGCTCTCTTCATGTGAGGCCTCGCACAGTACCACTTGCTCGACTTTATAAAATTCATGCACGCGGAAGGCCCCCTTGGTGTCCTTGCCGTGACTCCCCGCCTCACGACGGAAGCACGGTGAGAAGGCAGCCATCTTCTTAGGCAATTCCCCCTCCAACACTTCATCTAAATAATAGCCCATGGTGGCCACCTCGGCGGTGCCAGCCAAATAATCGCCATCTTGAGTTTTATATAAATCTTCTTCCCCTTGTGGCAAATAACCGGTGCCGAAGAATGGCTCTGGTCGGACAATAGTCGGTACAATCATCGATTCAAAACCTTTTTTATTAAGTTCATCCATCGCCCACTGCCAGAGCGCGAAGTGGAGCTTAACCGCCTCCCCCTTCAAAATATAACCGCGGAAGCCAGAGACCTTGGCTCCGCGCTCAAAATCAATGAGGCCCAACTTCTCTAACAGTTCAATATGATTCTTAGGTTCAAAATCAAATTTAGGCAGATCACCCCAGACTCTTGTCTCTTCATTCTGGGAGTCGTCATCACCCTCCGGCACACTCATGTCTGGCACATTGGGTACTTGGAGCATAATACTCCGCCACTCGGTCATAATGCCCTTCAACTTCTCCTCGCCGGCCTGAAGTTCTTCTTTAACCTCCTTCATGGCCGAGATTAAGGTCTCGCGCTCGTCACCTTGTGCTTGTTGGATCTGGACGCTGGCCTCGTTCTGCTTAGCGCGCAGGGCCTCCACTTGGGAGAGTAATTCTAAGCGTTCATTATCTAAAGTTAAGAGTCGATCAATATCCACTGTCAGCCTCTTCTTCCGGACAGCCTCTTTAATCACTTCGGAATTCTCCTTAATAAACTTAATATCGAGCATAAAAACAGGATAGCAAAAAGTGGTTAAAATAAAAAGAGCCCCATCGCGCGGGTTGGCGATGGGAGCTCTGGAAATAGTGCCGGCATTTTTATGCGGGGTCCGGCACTTGTGGTGGACTGATGGTAGACAAGACGACGAGCCGAGAACGACGCTTCTTTTTGGACCAGCCGCGATAACGCCATCTTTGACCGGTTGAGATAATAGTGATCACATCCTGATTGCGGAGCCGTTTCTTTTTACCAGACACTATTCTACCCTCCAAAAGTTCCAGGATTGCCAGCAACCCTCCTCGTTTCCTTCTTGATCATTATCCAAACCCGTTCATCTACAGACTTCTTGAATAAGTCCCTTTTCCTTTGTTTTTGGTAAACCTCCTCCTCGGTGCGCATAGTGACGACCGTTTCCTCACTGAATTCGGATCCAACTTCGTCCCAAAGGCTAGCCATAACACCCCCATACTTAATTAAGGCCAATTTCCAAAAGGTAATCTACCATAAGATTTTTTTTGATACAATATGTTGATAAGATTTAGCTAATTTATGAACGAGATTATAAAGATAGATAAAAAAGATTTGCCCCAAGCCTTCTTAGAGATGCCGGACCCACCTAAGGCTCTATATATTGATGGCCGTTGGCCGAGTGAGGAATATATCTTCCTCACTGTGGTTGGCTCGCGCAAGTTCTCTAACTACGGTAAGGAAGTGTGTGAGGAGCTTATTGCCGGCCTCGCCGGCTACCCAGTAGTAATAGTCTCTGGACTCGCTATTGGTATAGATACCATCGCTCATAAGGCGGCCATCAAGGCCAAATTGCCCACACTCGCCTTCCCCGGATCTGGCTTGGACCGCTCGGTCATCCACCCGTCATCTAATAAGAAGTTGGCCGATGAGATAGTTTATGAGGGTGGGGCCTTGGTGGCCGAGTATGAGCCCACTCAACCGGCGGGTATACACACCTTCCCCAAGCGCAATCGCCTCATGGCTGCCCTCTCCAAAGCTACTCTAATAATAGAAGCGGGTGAGAAGTCGGGCACCCTTATTACCGCCCGCTTGGCGCTGGATTACAATCGTGATGTCCTCGCGGTGCCGGGCTCGATCTTCAACTTCGGTTCCAAGGGCACCAATAGATTAATCCGCCAAGGGGCAACGCCGATTATTGATAGTAAAGATATTTTAGAAGCGCTAGGCTTTAAACTGGAAGAGATAGAGGAGAATAAACAAGCCAGCCTCTTTGCTGATTTAACCGAGAATGAGCAAAAGATTGTGGAATTATTGCAAGTAGAGCCACTCCCCCGCGATGAATTAATTATGGAGTGTGAGCTCTCGGCCGCTGACGCCAACCAGACGCTGGCCACTCTAGAAATTAAAGGTCTCATCAAAGAAACCATGGGCGAAGTTAGATTGGCTTGACTTTTTAAAAGTAATATGTTACCCTTCACACAGGAGGAGGTAAAATCTCATGAGAAGAACAATATTTGTTCGAGAAGTTGAATTTTCTGACCCGGAAGATCAGTTTGCGGCAAGCATCTATAATGACGGCAAAGATGCCTGCACTGGCAGAACGAAAGAGGAAGCAATCGGAAAACTAATTTGTACAATTCCTCTTGAGTTTGATATCCACTTAGATATCCCACAAAATCTCTGAATTACTCTCCCGCCGCGCTGACACGAAAAACAAAATCCGCTGTCACCATGAGGCGGGTTTTTATTTTGCCTTTTACTACCAATTCCTCCAAAACCTACGACCGTACAAAATGTAGGAATTATTGACTTATTATAGAATATATGATAATATAAAGAAGGATTAAACCTTGGTATATAAATTTAGGAGAGATGAATGTCTGTTGTGCAAATTGGGACGGTAATAATGGCAATCGGTATGGGTATGGCAGTAGGAGGAGGAGTATTTGGCTTCCTCACTGTTTACCAAGCCATAAAACATGGTACCCTTACCAAACCGGAGCCAATGCTTCGAAGTATGATCGCCTTAGCTTTCATGGCAGTAGGAGGTTCTATTGCGCTTAGCGGTGTGATTCTCTGTATCACTGAAGTTACCAAGCAATAAACTCCTCACAAATAACTTGAGGCCCGTCGGAAGTTTCGGCGGGTTTTTATTTTGTTTTTAAATTTACAAATTTGCTAAAAATGTAGTTTACAGGTAATACTTAAGTTTAATGTCTAAAAAGTTACTCATTGTTGAGTCGCCAGCGAAGGCGAAAACAATTTCTAAATATCTTGATGGCGCCTACACCGTGCGCGCGAGTGTGGGGCATATTCGTGATCTCCCTAAGTCTAATAAAAACGCCATTGATATTGAGGGCGGTTTCATCCCCCATTATGAAATTAGTAAAGGCAAAGAGAAGGTGGTGCACGACTTAAAAACTCTCGCCAATAAAGCCGATGAAGTCTTACTCGCCACCGACCCCGACCGCGAGGGCGAGGCGATTGCCTGGCACATTACCGAGGCACTTAAACTTAAGAAGCCCAAGCGCGTTGTCTTCCACGAGATTACTAAAGAGGCCGTGCAAGAGGCGATGCTTCATCCGCGTCAGATTGATGACAAGCTCCGTGAGGCCCAAGAAGCCCGGCGCGTGCTGGATCGCCTCTTTGGTTACGATCTCTCCGGGCTTATCTGGACCAAGCTGCGTTATGGCCTCTCGGCCGGCCGCGTACAATCGCCGGCCTTGCGCATATTAGTTGAGCGCGAGCGCGAGATTAAAGCCTTTATTCCGGAAAAATTTTGGGTCCTCACGGCTTTATTGAAGGGTAAGGAAGGAGAACCAATCGAATTTACTTGTGTGGATGAGCCCAAGTCTCAAGCCGAGGCTGATAAAATTGTCGAAGCTGGTAAAAAAGCTGATTGGAATGTGGCTAAGGTAGAAGAGAGCGAGCAGAAGCGTAAAGCTCGCGCGCCCTTCACTACCTCCACGCTCCAGCAAACGGCCTCGTCTCGTCTTGGCCTCTCCCCGTCTATTACGATGCGCTTGGCGCAGAAACTCTATGAGGCCGGACACATTACTTACATGCGTACCGATTCCACCAACTTGAGCAAGCAAGCCCTCGGTGAGATTGCCGGCGTGGTGAAGCAAAAGTTTGGTGATAAATATTATGAGGGACACGTCTTCTCGACTAAAAGTAAGAACGCCCAAGAAGCGCACGAGGCTATCCGACCAACCCACGCTAGCACCTTGCGCGCCGGCAACTCGGCCCAAGAGCAAAAACTTTATGAGCTTATTTGGCGGCGAGCGGTAGCGAGCCAGATGAGTGACGCTTTAATGATGCGCACTACTGTTACAGCAGAGACTAATGAGAAAACTGTGCCAGAATTTAAAGCCACCGGCTCGCGCGTCCTCTTTGACGGTTGGCTAGCCGCTGACCCCAAGGCTAAAGGTGAGGATGTGATCTTGCCTAAGTTTACTAGTGGCGAGAAGTTGGATCTTAAAGACTTAACCGCTCTAGGCAAAGAGACAGAGCCGCCTCACCGCTACACTGAAGCGGGTTTGGTTAAAGAGCTGGAGAAGCGCGGTATTGGCCGGCCATCTACTTACGCCGCCATTATTAAAACGATTATTGACCGCGGTTATGTAGAGAAGGAGCAACGCAGTCTAAGACCCACCGACACCGGCGAGGTGGTCTCCACCTTCTTAGAAACACATTTTGCCGATTACATTAGCGACTCCTTCACCGCTGAGATGGAGAATAATCTCGATGATATCGCCAACGGCGACCGAGAGTATATTAAAACTTTAAAGGATTTTTACGGCCCCTTTACTAAAGCAATTAAAGATAAAAAGAAGTTAGAGAAGATTACCAACCTCGGCGAGGCGCCTAAAGAGATGAAATGTCCCATCTGCGGTGGCTCAATGATTATTAAACTTAGTCGCGGTGGTAAATTTTATTCGTGCGCTCGTTTTCCGGACTGCACCGGAGCTTTAACATTAGAAGGTAAAAAATTGGAGGGTCCTAAGGAGACTGGTGAGCCATGTCCGGAATGTACGGAGGGTAAATTGGTAGAGCGCGAGGGTCGCTACGGCACCTTTATCTCCTGCTCGCGTTATCCTAAATGTAAATTTATTAAAAAAGATGAGAACAATACCGCCGGCGACACCGGTGTAGAATGCCCAATTTGTAAAAAGGGCACCATGCGCGAGAAGCGCGGCCGCTTTGGCATCTTCTACGGTTGCTCCAATTATCCGGATTGTAAAAATATTATTAAATCCAAACCAACCGGGAAATTGTGCCCGGAGTGCGGGGCCTTAATGATGGAGGGTACCAAGACTATCCCCGAGCGCTGCTCTAACAAGGCGTGCCCCAACCACAATCCCCACAAATTGGCCAAATAAAAAAGGCGGGCCCGAGACTAACAACAAGTGTTAGTGTGGGGCCACGCCATGGGTTGGCTATGTGCGCCGAGAAGGAGCGGCGACAGCCGAAGGATTGGAGTTGCGGTTTTGACGAGGTTGATCGCCATCCGGCTTGAAAGTGTGTGAGTTGTTTATAAGACGACGCTTGATGTCTTCCCAAGATTCCCCCGGAGGCTCATCTTTCTTCTTTTTCTCTTTCATTTCCCTAATCCCCTCTTGTTAAACTTTAAACCCAAGAACTAAACGCCAAAAGTAAAATACCACAAACTATTAATTTTTGCTAGTATCTAGCGTATGACCTCTGTGGAAGAGATTTTGGCCCCCGCCGATTATCTAAATAAAGAGCAGAAAGAGCTTATTAAACGCGCCTTTTACTTTGCCTTGGGCGCTCACGAGGGGCAGACCCGCTTCTCCGGCGAGGCTTATATTATCCACCCCATTGCCGTGGCCCAAATCCTCATCGAGCTCCGGGCCGACGCCGAGACTATTGCCGCCGCTCTCCTCCACGACACGGTCGAGGATACGCCAGTGATAATTGAGGAGATTGAGAAGAAGTTTGGTAAGAATATTGCCTTCTTGGTAGATGGCGTGACCAAACTCGGCAAGCTTAAGTATCAGGGTCTGGAGCGCCATGTAGAGAGCCTGCGCAAATTATTTGTAGCCATGGCCAAGGACTTGCGGGTTATCTTAATTAGATTAGCCGACCGCTTGCACAATGTGCGTACCTTAGAACATGTCCGCCCCGACAAGCAGGAGCGTATTGCCGTGGAGACTTTAGAAATTTATGCTCCCTTAGCCAATCGCTTGGGTATCTGGAAGTTGAAGGGCCAGCTGGAAGATGCCGCCTTCCCCTACGCTTATCCGGAAGAATTTAAAGAAGTAAATAAATTGCGCAAGACTAAAGGTAAAGAATCTCTCCGGAAGTTAGAGAAGATTTATCGCACCCTGTCTAAAGAGTTGGCGATTCAGAATATTAAAGACGCTCATATTGATTACCGGATTAAATATTTGTACTCGCTCTACCTCAAGCTCAAGCGCCACCATATGGACATGAGTCAAATTTATGATCTCTCGGCTCTGCGGGTAATTGTGCCCACGCTCCCCGATTGCTATCAAACTTTAGGCATTATCCACTCGCTGTGGAAGCCGGTACCAGGGCGCCTCAAGGATTACATTGCTCATCCTAAGATGAATGGTTATCAGAGTATACACACCGCCATCTTCTTAAGTGATGGCACTATGGCTGAGATCCAGATTAGGAGTAAGAAGATGCATGAGGCCGCCGAGTACGGCTTCGCCTCGCACCTCTTGTACGACGAGACCGGTAAGCCCAAGAATGGCGGTAAGGCCACCAAGAAGGTGGCTTGGCTCCAAGACCTCATTGAATGGCAGAAGCAGGTTGAAGAGTCAGGCCAATTCTTAGCCGATCTTAAAAATGACTTCTTCCAAGATCGCATCTTTACCTTCACCCCCAAAGGTGACGTTATTGAATTGCCCAAAGGCGCCACGGCGCTCGACTTTGCCTACGCCATTCACTCTGACATTGGCGAGCACGCCGCCGGAGCCACGGTTAATAATAAATTTGTGGCGATGGACACCGCTTTAAAAAGTCATGACTTAGTCCAGATTGAAGTTAAAAAGACTACTCACCCGAGCCCCAAGTGGCTCTCTATTGTCCGCACCTCCATGGCCCGCAAACACATCAAAAATTATTTATTAAAAGAAGAAAGGAAGAAATAAATTAAAGACTAAAGTTCTTTACTGAATATAAGTCAGTGTCGTCTCCGGAAGTTTTAAGTTCGGTCTCGGTAATAGTGGAAGCTTCTTCGTGATCCAACTCTCCCGTCTCTCCCTCAGCTAGGCCAGCCAGAATTCTAGACAAATCTTCTTTATTAAAGAAGTCGATAGTAATGCGGCCGTTGTCGGAGTTGGGCTGCTTCTCCACCTTCACCCTCGTCCCTAACTGCTCCGACAACTTCTCCTCCATGTCTAAAATATTGGGGTCAATGAAGCGCTCCTTCTTGCGCACCTTATCATAAGCAATGCGCCGCGAGATATTCTCCGCGTCGCGCACTGTCATCCGCTTGGCAATAATCTCGCGGAAGAGTGTGGCCTGCTCGGCCGGTCGGTCCATAAGCATGAGTAGGGGCCTAGTATGGCCCTCGGTAATCTCCTTCTTGACCAAGGCGTCGATAATTTCTTGTGGTAAAGCTAAAATCCGGACTGAATTAGAAACATATTCACGACTCTTGCCTACCCGCTTGGCCACCTCAATATGCTTAAGACCAAATTCATTCACGAGCTGGTGGAAGGCTTGCGCTCGATCAACAGGGTTAAGATCCTCGCGCTGCAAGTTCTCAATAATCGCCATCTCCAACTTCAACTTATCTGTCTCCTCGCCAGTGCGGATAATGGCCGGCACTTTAGAGAGGCCGGCCAGCTTAGAGGCGCGCAAACGGCGCTCACCGGCAATGAGCTCATACTCACTGGTAATGCCACCATCCTCGCGGACAATCTCTTTACGAGTAACGACTAATGGCTGGAGCACGCCGTATTGGCGAACAGAATCAGAGAGGTCACGTAAGCGATCCTCATCAAACTCCCGTCGGGGTTGGAAGGGGTTGGGCTTAATCTTCTCCACCTCAATCCAGAAGATTGAGCCATGATACTGTTCCGTCATGGGATTATTTTAGCATAGATCCAACAACCGAACTTAATCACTCGGACTAGAAGCTGCGGCATTCAAACTACCTCCGCCCGGAGTAAGATTACCGCCCGAACCAGTATTATTAAACCAAGAGCCGACTGGGTTATTAAGCCGTAATTGAGGTGATCCATAACTACTAATATTGACTGGCCGACCATTACCATCCACAAAATGCCGGCGATTAGCCTCCACACTTAAATCAAGAGCATTCTGAGTATCCACCCACAAATCAGACATGAACCCATCAAAAACACTAGAACCGGTAACTAGCCCCAGAACACCCGCACGATCAATTGCTCCAACAAAATCATTACTAGTGGAAGAATTGGCAATTGGTACTACCGATTCCGTGCCTCCCGCCGGAGTCATGTATATTTGAACAGAAAGGTTGGCTAAATCATAACTGAGTAAAATATGGTACCAGGTACGAACTGAGAAAATATTGGTATTAGTATCCCGACCAGCAATAGATGAATTGGCTGCATTACGCCAAGAAAAATTTAACCGGCCGGCATTAAAACTAGTTCCTATTTGCAAAACACTCACTCCTGTAGATCTCAAATCTAATATCCTCTTATTGCCCGTTGGCCAAGAATCTTCATCCACATAGAACCAGAAGCTTACGGTGCCAGTTTTAGAAGCGCTACCACCGGCAAAAGAGGACTTATCTCCATAAACAGTACCGCCATTGTCTACTGCTACAGCTGAATATTCTTCTGTGTTATTAACATCTACTGTCACAACACTCGAGGTAGCATAATTACCAGAAGTATCCCGTGCTACCGCTACTAAATCATAAGAGCCGTCAGCCACTCCCGTGGAATCCCAAGTAATACTGTATGGTGAGGTGAGATCATCTAGGATGAGTTCATCATCCACTTTAAATTCTACGCCCACAACACCGGCATTGACATTATCGTCAGCAGTAGCAGAAATAGTGACATCACCTAATACAGTAGCGCTGTCGGCCGGATTAGTTAGAGAGACTGTAGGTGGAGTACCATCATAAGCCGGATATTCCAACCACATATCACGGACAAAGTTGGATCCATAAAGATTGAGACCGGTGGGATTATAATCATCAGTCACCCACCGATTTACATAGCCGCTAAAAATGTCATAGTGATCACCCCACACATCTTGAATTGCTGAGCCTATGTGATATAGAGCGAGATTTTGACCCACCCAAGTCCGCGATGAACAACATACGCGGTAAGCACCGTGATTAGAAATTTTCCATTCCACAGCTGAAGCACCGGAATTAATCGGTACTCCCGGTGCCTCCGCCGCCGTTACAACTTTAGTATTATTATCAACAGCAGTAATATCAAAAAACGTCCAAGTCCCTGAAATTTTTAAATAAAGTTCATTATTACCATTAATAGTTGAGAGATCAGGTGATCCCAGAAGGGTAATTTGAGTTTGTGTCCCTCCACCTGAACCGTTACCACTATAAGCTCCCGTAGAAGCACCAGCCGCCCCAGAGACTACAGCGGGAGATAAGTTACTATAGCCCGTTGGGGCTTCCACTTCCGTCAATCCATCGATATCCCTGTAGTAGTGATTAAAGAAATATGGTACCTCATAACCAATATTTTCCCCATCGGCCCCCCACATATATCGTGGCTGGCCAAGATTAAGCTCATCTTCACCCAGATAAGTGAGTCCATCTTCACCGAAAGAGTAGACTGTGTTACCTCCAAATTTGGTAGGCATCAAATCATTGAAATCCTGCATCGTCTCGTCACCTAACAATGTGGCCGCAAAAACGATTGGGAACTTCCACCCATTACCATAACCAGCCGCCCCCATAAAGACGTGCTCTGGTGCCGTTTTATGAACTCCAAAAAGATCTATCCCGACTTGAATAAGCTCTTTAGCGTAAGTATCACGATCAGGACTATTTATAAGAGTCGCGGCTGCATAATCAGATACAACAATACCGCTATCACGAGGATAAGGTGGCATGTTTAAATCTGGATGAATTGTTGCAGAAGTACCAGGTAAACCATCTGTATGAGAATTATTGGGACCATTATGGAGCCAAACTTGAGCCATTTGACCGGTAGTGGGTAGAGTAGCACCGGCTGGTAAAGATAGGTCCGGCAATAAATCAGTATTAGCATCAGACCAATCTAGTAATCGCTTCGTCCCCATATAAGAAGGGCGAAAAGTAGTGTCCGTAACAGCAACAGTTTCACTTGGTGGTAAAGAAGTGAACACTACGGCTCTTTCTAGCATTTGTTCAGCCCCACCCGACGCTGGCGTTTGTTTACCAATAGTCATAGTAAGTGAGTGGGTGGCATCATCACTCATCGCAATAGGCACTGAATCTCGATTAGATCCATCAAAGGCAAAATGTCCCCCGGAATAGTCCGGTTCCACCGTCAACCGATCGTAAAAACCTTGTCCTGCGATATTCCCCATATCAAGCATGGCACCATGGCGTGCCCCATCCCAAGCCGGCAAAATCTCTACTACCTCAAAGGGGGCTTTGGCCCAAAAATCACCTAAAACAAAGCGGCCATAATCGTTATCAGTATAAGATAAAACTTGGTCAACCTTCCACACTATTTGATTATAAGCAAAAGCGGTAGCTTCTTCATCACGGAATTGAGCTACGGTTCCATCATCCTTAAGTGCCGCCCATTCTTCATACTCTTCTTCACTGGCTACATGGTAGGTATTTTCTAAATCATTTCCCGAAGTCTCTATTACTACTTCCCCCTCAACACTTTCTTCCCCACTTTCCAGAGATAGCCGGAGAGTATAGGGTCCTTGATCTAAATCAGCATCATCACCATCATTGGTCGGCGTAATAAGACCGGTCTCAGAATCTATTTGCCAGTGACTATCCTCATTTCCTCCTATAATAGCAGCGGAAGTGATAACCCCATTAGTAGTAGGAATTAGTCCGCCATCCCCTTCAAGAGTCAAGGCACCAAAATTAAGTGTTTGATCAGATAAAGTAAAATTTTCTAATCCCCCCACAACAGCATTTGCACCACCGGTACGGTGTCGAGTAGTGGTCTTGGGAGGAGTTGAGGATTCAGAAGATACTTTGGCCAACAGGGATTGGGCTTCCTGCAACAATAGGGTCAGTTTAGCTAAACGCTCGGCCGGATTAAGGGTAGTAGGGGTGGTAGTCGTTGTTAATTTAGCTCTGGTTTGAGGACCGGCAATACCAATAACCGGAAGACTATTAGCTCGTTGAAAATTGGCCACGGCTTGCCAGGTGGCAGCACCAAAGAAACCGGTGGCCGGAACAGAGAAGAATCCTTGGGCTTGAAGCATTTTTTGCAAACAAGTTACATCTTCACCTTGGAGACCAACGTAGAGGGAGCGGGGCAATGAGCAAGAAGATGTTTGAGCGCTCACAGAGAGCAAGGGGAAGAGGAAAGAAAGGCAGAGGGCAAGTGCTAGGGCATTTGTCCTACTTTTAATTACCCCCCCAACGACACCATGGCCATAGATTTTGCGAATATTATATCACGTTATATGGGAGATGGGAGATGGGAGATGGGAGATGGGGATAAGGGGTGCACGCGCTTGGACTGAACTCCTGGGAAACCCACGGTTTTCCCATTCCTTCCTCCACGGGAAAACAAAGTGTTTTCCCGACCCCTTTCCTGTTCAAGTCTCCCAGGGCTACCAAAAATAAAATTGCCCGAGCATAAGCCCAGGCAATTTCATTTTGTGCCGGAGGAGAGACTTGAACTCTCACGTCTTGCGACACACGATTTTGAGTCGTGCGTGTCTACCATTCCACCACTCCGGCTTGTATGGGTATTTTACCTATTGCGAGCCAAATTGCAATTTGCTAGGCTAGAGACAGAGGCCTCGTTGTACATCTCAGGTATTAAAGAAGGAGAAGCAACCATGTCCCTTCAAGCCGTCAAGCACAAAAGAATCAGGATATTCCACGGTCCACACCGGATCATGCCGGGGGTAAAATCCTTCATCATGAGGATCAAGAGTCTTCTTGAAGAAGAAGTGATCGAAGGAAAGAAGAGTGAAGTAAAGGCATCTATCGTTCCCGACCCTTGGCACAAGGCAACCCTCTACCCTGATCAATTATGGGCAAAAGGAGTTTTGGAGATTATCTCTAAAGCCGAGGACGTAATAATTCTCCTCATTCGTGATTCTCTTGGTCAACAACGCTTCCGCGTTCAAACCAAAGATCCTGGCAAAATTCTGCAGGAATGTTACTCCTACCGAGAATCCAAATTAGCGGAGTTGCGAGAACTGTTAGGAATTGCCAGTTGAAATAGAATAGACCCCGCAGCTCACATGAGCCGCGGGGTCGCTTTTTTGAAAAAACTTATGATGGTCGAAGGTATTCCTCCGCATCCGGATTGGTCTTGCGCTCCGGCTTGATGTAATCACCTTGCTCGACGATCTTTGGCTCCATAACTTCGAGGAGGCCTTTCTTGATCTCATCGATCTTGGCTTGGTCATTATAGGGAGACCAGCCGCCTAGCGCCATTGCGCGATAAGCCTTGCCGTCAGTGGATATGCGATAACTGTAACCGCCACCTCTGTATCCACTGGGATCGTAGTAGTAGATCACATATTCTAAGGTCTTGCCCAACGAATTATCGTCAACTGACCCTACAACCACGACATACCCCGGCGCGTTAGGGTTGCCGCTATGATACTCCGCTGCTATGGGAAATCTCTCTCTTGTAACTTCCCAAGCATTTACGGGATCCGGGCGCATAACCTTACACTTCCCAATCGCGTGAGCGAGAATCTTCTGATCTTCCGGCGACAGCTTGTTATAGTCCGCAAAATCCGGCATCTGTGCCCACAACTCGTTGCGGTACTCTTCGTTGACCTGTAGATCAGTTGCCGCTTGAATCTGACTCTTTTCCCAAGGAAACTGATCAAAGGAAGGATCCACCCACATGATATAACAACCGATGAACCCCACAATGATACCAACGCAAAACCAGGCTGTTGTGTTCTCAAACAAACGGTTAAACATTCTACTTCTCCTTCTTCGTTGTTTTATTGTTAAGCCAACACGGCCTTACTTCCATCTTGTATAATAGCAGATAAAGTGTATTATGTCAATAATGAATAAATTGGTGGTGGTAACGGGGCCGACAGCGAGTGGGAAGAGTGATCTGGCTATTAGATTAGCGAGGCAGTTTAAAGGTGAGGTTATCTCGGCTGATTCGCGGCAGGTTTATAAGAACCTTGATATTGGCTCGGGTAAGGTTACTAAGCAAGAGATGAAAGGTGTCCCCCACCATCTCTTAGATGTGGCCAACCCCAAGCTGGTCTTCACCGTCTCGCAATATCAGAGGTTGGCCCAAGCTAAAGTTAAAGACATTTGGTCTCGCGGTAAAACACCCATTATCTGTGGCGGCACCGGCTTATATATTAGAGCCGCCGTGGATGGCATTGTCTTCCCCGAGGTGCCACCAAACTTAAAATTACGGAAAGAATTGGAGAAGAAGAGTGTCGAAGAGCTTTTTAAAATCCTGAAAAAGTTAGATAAAGATCGGGCAAGTAATATTGACGCCAAGAATCCTCGGAGATTAATACGCGCGATTGAAATTGCGACGGTACGCGGCAAAGTACCAAGCTTAAGCGCTTCCCCTATCACTCAAGATCAAAACATTCTTTTTATTGGTTTAAGCCCAACTGACGAGACCTTAAAGAAAAATATTAAAACTAGACTAATTAAAAGACTAAAAGCTAAAGGTAAGAGTAACTTAATTACAGAAGTTAAAAGACTAAAGAAAGAAGGCTTAAGTTGGAAGAGATTAGAAGCATTAGGTTTGGAGTATCGGTATGTGGCGCTATTTTTACAACATAAATTATCTAAGATCGAGATGGAAGATTTAATTGAGAAAGAGAGTTGGCAATATGCCAAGCGCCAATACACCTGGTGGAAGGGCGACAAAAGAGTAAACTGGCTGTATAATCCTAAGTTGTATTACGAGCAAAGTAAAAAATTATGCCAAAAATTCTTAATGTTAAAGGGCGCGAGATCTTAGACTCCCGTGGTTATCCCACGGTGGAGGTTGATATTACTTTAGAAGGTAACTATTCGGCTCGGGCAGCCGTGCCAAGTGGAGCATCTACTGGTAGCCATGAGGCGGTAGAACTGCGCGATGGCGGCAATCGCTACCTTGGTAAAGGCGTAGAGCAAGCGGTAGGTAATGTAAATGTGGCTATCAAGAATGCGATTGTTGACCAAGATTTTACTCAAGCGAGTTTGGACCAAAAATTAATTGGGCTTGATGGCACACCTAATAAAGGTAAATTGGGCGCTAACGCCATTTTGGGCGTGTCTTTAGCTTTTGCCAGAGCGGAAGCCATTGCTAAAAATATCCCGCTTTACCGTCACTTTGCCCAATTGGCCGGGACAGAAGATAAGATGAAGTTGCCCGTCCCTTTAATGAATGTATTGAACGGCGGCAAGCACGCCGAGAACTCAACCGACTTCCAAGAATTTATGCTCGTGCCCTCCGGCCTCTCCTCGTTTAAAGAGCAATTGCGCGCGGGAGCAGAAGTCTTCCATCAGCTCAAGAAAATTCTTGGTAAAAGAAAGTTAAACACCAGTGTGGGTGATGAGGGTGGTTATGCGCCATCGCTGCCCACCAATGAAGCGGCAATTGAAGTGTTGTTAGAAGCCATTACCGCCGCCGGTTACACTCCGGGCCAGGATATTAAAATTGCCTTGGACGTGGCCGCGACTGAACTTTACCAAAATGGCAAATATGAATTAACTCGCGAAGGCAAGAGTTTAACCGCCGCCGAGTTGGTAGACTTTTATGACAGCTGGAGCAAGAAGTACCCCATCTTCTCGATTGAAGACGGCTTAAGTGAGGATGATTGGGAGAGCTGGCAAATGTTAACCGCCAAGTTGGGTGAGCGAGTACAACTTGTCGGTGATGATTTATTTGTTACTAATGTAGAACGCTTGCAACGAGGTATTACCGAGAAGTCAGCCAACTCTATTCTTATCAAATTAAACCAGATTGGTACGCTGACTGAAACGATTAACGCCGTGAAGATGGCACACGACGCCGGCATGACAGCCATTATCTCTCACCGCTCGGGCGAGACGGAAGATACGACCATTGCCGACCTCGTGGTAGGCCTTGGCACTGGGCAAATTAAAACTGGCTCCGCCTCGCGCAGCGAGCGCGTCGCCAAATACAATCAACTCTTGCGAATTGAAGAAGAATTAAAATAATTTTATGAGCACCAACCAAGTTAAACCTGTCGCTCTCATTATCTTAGATGGTTGGGGTTATCGTGAAGAGACTAAAGATAATGCCATTGCCGCCGCCAACACGCCCAACTTTGACGCCTTGTGGGCTAAATATCCTCATGCCTTACTACAAGCCTCCGGACTCGCCGTGGGCTTGCCGGAGGGCCAGATGGGCAACTCGGAGGTGGGTCATACCACCATTGGCGCCGGCCGAGCGGTAGATACCGACTTGGTGCAAATTAATAAAGCCGTGGCGGAAGATAAGTTGGCTGGCAATGAGGCGGTCTGCGCCGTCTTTGATCATGTTAAAGAGCATGCCTCCACCCTCCACTTGATGGGCTTACTTTCCGATGGCGGGGTACACAGTCATCAGAGTCACTTGCATGCCTTGCTTAAGGCGGCCAAAGCGGCGGGCATTACGCGGGTGGCTATTCACGCCTTTACCGACGGGCGGGACACGGCGCCGCAGAGCGCCGGGAATTATTTGAAGGAGTTGGAGGCAGTCATTGCCGAGGCGGGCGTGGGCTCTATTGCCAGTGTGACCGGACGCTTCTATGCCATGGATCGTGACAACAACTGGGATCGCTTGGCGGCCGCGGAAGCAGCGATGTTTAAGTGTGAGGGGCAAATTTGTAAACTAGAGCCAGCTTCGCAAATTGTAAATAATCTTTATCGAACTGGCGCCCTGGATGAACACTTGAAGCCGCTCGTCTTCCTCGATGAGCACGGCAAGGGTTGGCCGGTGGGTAATGGTGACGGCGTCTTCATCTTCAACTTCCGACCCGACAGAGTGCGCATGCTTTTAAAACACCTGCTCAATAAACAAGCCGAGCTTAACTTGAAGGTGGCCACCATGACCGAGTACGATCCCACTCTTACTTGCCCCGCCGCCTTCCCACCCGTTAAAATTGAGACCACCTTGGCTAAAGAGATTAGCGCCGCTCATTTAACTCAAGCCCATATTGCCGAGACGGAGAAATTCCCCCACGCGACTTACTTTTTAAACGGTGGGGTAGAAGTACCTTACGATGGTGAAGAGCATATTATGTTGCCGTCGCATAAAGATGTACCTACTCACGACTTAGCCCCCGAGATGCAAGCCGCCGGCATTGCTGACAAAACGGTGGAGCAGGTTAAGGCAGGCAAGGACTTTATCTTCGTAAATATTGCTAATGCCGACATGGTGGGCCACACCGCCAACGTACCGGCGATTATTACGGCCGTAGAAGCGGCCGACGCGGCACTAGGCAAGATGGTACAGGCTATTGAAGAGGCTGGCGGCATTGCTATCATTACCGCTGATCACGGTAATGCGGAGATTAATAAAGATGAGCTAACGGGTGAGAATCACACCGCTCACACCACTAACCCGGTGCCGGTGATTATCACCAGCCACGATTTTACAATTCATGAAGGCACTCTCGCCGACTTGGCGCCAACTATTCTCAAACTCTTAAATCTCCCCGTCCCCGCCTCCATGACTGGTCACTCCTTGCTTCATCCTCTCCTTAACCTTATCTAGCAAATCAGGTAGGTATTTTTTAATTTCTTCCAGCACATGTTCCCCCGCTTTACCTGGACGACTGGCCCATCTAGCCGCTTTATCTATTAAATCACTGTTATCAGCTGGCACTCCCGGAGGCCGATGAGGGAAGCGATAGACTTTAATTTTACCCGCTTTATCCAATTCTAAAATTTTATCCAATACATTATCAATCTTCTCTTCTTTAATCACCGGACAAGCATGTTCACAAATTACCTCTGGGTCCCAACTAGTCATCCCTGCTTTAAAGTCACTTTCATCTAAAGTATAGACTGAACCTTCTTCTCCTTTATAGGCATGTTCTAGGGCACCAGCAAATCGTTCAAAAATATATAACTCACCATTTACATCATTACCAATCTGATTGATTAGATCATGATTATTACCCATAAATAAAATTGAGTGTTCAGGGGATTTTAAAGCATAGACCCACGATTTTTCATGAGTACTGATTCTGGGCTCAATAGTTTTTAAACCCTGAGTTTTAGAGGAGTGATAAACGTACATATTGGGCGGGCCCACGAGGATTCGAACCCCGGTCTTTCCTTTTGGAGAGGAAAATTCTACCACTGAACTATAGGCCCTAACTCACTAAAACTACCTGATTTTAACCCTTCTGGCAAATCAAAAACTCCCCATCGTGGGGAGTTTTTGATTATTTCTTGGCTTCTTTGTGAGTAGTCTTCTTCTTGCACCACTTACAATACTTCTTGAGCTCGATTTTGCGCTCTACCTTCTTGCGATTCTTG
>JAGORB010000018.1 GCA_018063065.1 Minisyncoccota bacterium | reverse complement strand
GGCAAGCGTCAACGACGAGGAGGTCATTGTACTTTGTATACATATCGGAGAAGACCACCGTCTCAATGGTCTCAGTAAAGTCGGCGAAGCGCACAAAGGCCATGCGGTCCCCACGCTTGGTGGTAATCAGCTTAACCTCCTCCACAATCCCGCCTAAAATAATTTGCGTGCCTTCTTTCAATTCTCTAATTGATTTAATAGTATGCTCGGCTTTATCAAACTTCTCTTGGAATTTCTGTAACGGATGGCCCGAGACATAGAGCCCAAGCAAGTCCTTTTCCCACGCCAACTTCTCTTTGTCACTAATATCCTCGGCCGGCTTTAACTTTAAAGTTGGCGCCACCGCCGTTTCTGGCAAGGCGCCAAAGAGGGAGGTCTGGGCCGTATCACTCTTAGAGCGCTCGCGATGATACTCCAGCAAGGCATCAATGTTGGCCAGTATGGTGCCGCGGCTCTCGTGTAAAGAGTCGAGGGCGCCGGCTTTAGTTAAGGCTTCTAATGATTTTTTATTTAAATTTTTATGACTGACGCGATCTAATAAATCGGTTAAAGTTTTAAACGGCCCGCGGGCCTTACGCTCTTCTACCATCACTTCAGAAATCTCGGCCCCCAAATTTTTAATAGTGATGAGGCCAAAGCGAATGCGATCTTCTTTAGCCGACGCACCTTTAACCACCGTAAAGTCGCCAAAGCTCTCATTAATATCCGGTGGCAAGACTTGAATCTCCATTCGCTTACACTCATGAATAATTTCGGCAATCATCTCGGTGTCGCCACTCTCGGCCGATAAAACCGCCGTCATGTACTCGGCCGGGTAATTGGCCTTCATAAAGGCCGTTTGATAAGCCACTCGGCCGTAAGAGGCGGCATGCGCCTTGTTGAAGCCGTACGCGGCGAAGGGCTCAATCAAGTGCCAAATCTCCTCCGCCTTTTTATCCGACAGTTTGCCGTACTCTCTAAAGCCTTTTAATAACTTCTCCTTCTCGGCCATCATCACTTCCGGAATTTTCTTACCCATCGCTTTGCGCAATTTATCGGCCTCCATCCACGAGTAACCGCCTAAGGTAACGGCGGTAATTAGCACGTCGTCTTGATATACCAACAGGCCGTACGAGGCGGTGAGATAATCCTTCATCCGCTCGTCAAAGTAGGTAATCAACTTGGGATTATGTTTGTGCTTAATGTAAGTAGAGATGGTCTCCATGGGGCCCGGGCGATACAGCGCTACCATGGCGTTGATGTCGTGAATGGTAGTGGGCTTAAGCTCCTTCAACCAGCGGGTCATGCCGGTACCGTTCAATTGGAAGAGGCCAATCGTCTCGCCCTTGGCCAAGATCTCAAAAGTCTTTTTATCATCCACGGCAATGTGCTCGAGATCAATCTTCTGTTTATGAATTTTTTCTACCAGTTCCACGGCGCGGGCGAGGATAGCCAGGTTGCGCAGACCAAGGAAGTCAAACTTGGTAAGACCCACACCATCTTCACCCACCGAGTACATATCGTATTGGGTAATAATCGCTTTACCTTTAGGATCGTATTGGAGGGGCACATATTCCGATAATGGCTCGGGTGCAATTACCACACCGGCGGCATGCACCGAGACATGGCGCACCGAGCCTTCAATCTTCTTGGCCATGTCTAAAGTTTGCTTCACTTCCGGATCATTATTGTAAAGACTTTTTAGCTCCGGCGTTTCTTTAAGCGCTCGCTCAATCGTCATGGGGAAGCCTTGTGAGCCCATCGGGATGAGCTTAGAAATTTTATCGCCAAAGTCGTACGGCTTGCCCAAGGCCCTCGCTACATCGCGCACCGAGCCGCGGGCCATCATGGTGCCGAAGGTCCCAATCTGCGCCACTTTATCGGCACCGTATTTACTCTTGGCATAATTAATAATCTCGTCGCGACGGTTATCAGCAAAGTCCATATCAATATCTGGCGCCGAGGGTCGCTCGGGGTTTAAGAAGCGCTCGAAGGGGATCTTATATTCCAACGGGTTAACCTTGGTGACGCCCAGCGAGTAAGTGGTGAGGGAGCCGGCGACCGAGCCGCGGATGGTGTAATAAATATTGTGCTCGCCGGCGTAACGAATGAGATCCGCCACCACCAAGAAGTACGAGGCATAACCCTTCATCTTAATTACCTCCAACTCATAGCGTAAGCGCTCAACGGCGGTCTCATCTTGGTCGAGGCCGCGTTGCTTTAATCCTTCCTGTGCCAATTTATGCAGTAACGAGTCGGGTGTGTGACCCTCAGGGATGTCGAAGGTGGGGAAGATAAATTTACCCAGCGTTAATTCCAAGTTGCATTGCTCGGCAATCTTTAGCGTATTCTCAATCGCCTCCGGCGTATCGGCAAAAATCTTCTTAGCTTGCTCTGGTGAGATAAGAGAGAAGTCTTCTTCAGTATTGGTAATCTTCTTCTCGCCATCAAGGTTGTTTAATTGAATCGCCACTAATGTTTCTTGCGCTTTGGCATCATCGGGCTCCAAGTAGTGAGAGTCTTGAGTGGCCACGAGGGGGATATTTAATTCTTTACCCAGGTCGATAATCGCTTGTTTAATTTCTAACCCGCGCTCGAGTTTGGGGTGGTGCATAATCTCCAAGTAATAATTCTCGGCGCCGAAGATTTCTTGATGCTCGCGGGCAATTGCCACCGCCTTGTCATGATTCTTCTCCCACAGGGCGCGCGAGAGCTCGCTACCCATGCAGCCCGATAAACAAATAACTCCTTCACTGTGCTCACGCATCAACTCCTTATCAATGCGTGGTTTATAATAATAACCCTCCAGGTTGGCGGCGGTTATCATCTTAATCAGATTTTTATAACCGGTTAAATTTTTAGCCAGTAGCGTTAAGTGATATCTCTTAGCATCGATACCCGGCTCTTTATCAAAGCGCGAGCGGGTAGCGACATAAGCCTCCACTCCAATAATGGGCTTGATATCATTCTTCTTGCAGGTTTGATAAAAGTCGATGGCGCCATACATGGCGCCGTGATCGGTAACGGCCAGCGCCGACATATTGTACTTTTTAGCCTTCTTGACTAAGTCGTCTACCTTGGAGAGGCCATCGAGTAAGGAGTAATGACTATGCACATGGAGGTGGACAAACGACATAAGATGGGGACATTATATCAGAATGAGAAAGTGGCTTGTGGGTATTGATGAGGCGGGGCGGGGGCCCTTAGCGGGGCCGGTCAGTGTGGGGGTGGTGGTGGCCCCTAGCGCCTTTAAAACGGCTTTTAAAAAATACGCCGTTAAGGACTCGAAGAAGCTGTCGGAAAAAGATCGCGAGCAGTGGTACAAGTGGTTAAATAAAGAACGACGAGAGGGTAAACTTAACTTCGCCACGGCCTTAGTCTCTAATCAAATAATAGATAAACAAGGGATTGTGCCGGCCGTGCGACTAGGAATCAAAAGATGTTTAACTCGTCTTAATTTAGAACCAGAAGAGTGTGAAGTCTTGCTCGACGGGAGTTTGAAGGCGCCCCTTATTTTTAAACAACAAAAGACGATTATTAAAGGCGACGAGACGGAGCCGATTATTGCGCTGGCCTCCATTGCCGCCAAGGTCCGGCGAGATAGATATATGTGTCGCTTGGCGCCCAAATATCCTAAATATAATTTTGAAATCCATAAAGGTTATGGCACAAAGGCGCATTACGCGGCGTTAAAGAAACATGGGTTATCAACTATTCATCGCTTGAGTTTTTTGACTAAAGGAGTAAAGTAGTCTATTGGGATAGTGGTGATCTTTGATTTGGGGGCCGGTCCTGTGGTGGGACTGGCTGAAACATCGGTTCTAACGACATGAATGGGGATGTGAAATGGTAGATGGACAGACGGTTACGGCTGACGTGACCACAAGAACAGAAACAGTTCTGGCGCATGTCAGAACCCTGAAGAGTGGAAGCAAACTTGAATCCCGTGAGCTAGAGGAACTCATGGGTAACCTGGACAAGATCTCTGCTTCGAATTTGACGTCGATCTTGGAATTTTTACCTTCCGACCAATTGCCGCAAGCGTGGGAGGTCCTTAGTTCGAAAAGGGACCTCACCCAACGAAATGTCGCCTTGGCAGCGGGGGTATTCCGAAGTCGCCGTCAACCATCGATTCGTGGTCTAGTTCTCGAAGCAGAAAGAAAGGCGGGCAGTCTCGTGACGCCGCTCTCTCGTCCGCCGGTCTGGGTGTTGAAAGCTTCATAACGTATTATCCACCACAATCCCTAGGGGGCCTGCCAGTATGGGGGCCCTTTTTTCTTGCCTAAAAATGGGTTTTGGGGTAGAGTGGTGGGGTATGGTTATTCGCATGCGACACACTAGGGCTCATACGGCTAATCGCCGAAGTCACCACGGACTCTCCGGTCCGCGGCTTTCTACTTGTGCCAAATGCGGGACCATGCACTTACGTCATCGAGTTTGCGTTAACTGCGGCACTTACCGCGGTCGCGAGATGACCAATGTGCTCGTGAAGACCGAGAAGAAGGCCAAGAAGGCTACTGCTCGAGCTTCTAAATAACAGCTCTTTATTGATTTTTTCACATTTTAATATTCAATGGCTAATCGGCATTTATCCCGCAGTTTGGCGATGCAAGCGCTTTTTGAGTGGGACTTTAGAAGCTACCCTGATAACATCGTGCCCGCGTTAGCGGAGCGAGTGGTAGAGGAATTTGCCCCCGGTTTGCCTGACAAGCATTTTGCTCTCAATTTAATAAACAACGTCGTTAAGAATCGTGACAAGTTAGACAATATTATCGAGAAGGCGGCGCCAGATTGGCCCTTACCTCAAATTGCGGTGGTAGACCGCAATGTTCTTCGTCTTGGATTATACGAGCTTTTATTCGCCGATAAGGGCGAGGTGCCGGCCCGCGTAGCCATTAACGAGGCGATTGAATTGGCTAAGACCTTCGGCGGTGAGGGGAGCGGTCGCTTCGTTAACGGTGTTCTTGGCGCCGTCTACAAGGAGATGGGCGAGCCGGGTAAAGATGAAGTGCCGGCCAAGAAGCGCCGGCCCAAGGATGTGCCGTACGAGCAAATGCCGATTGAGAAGTTGGGCGGGGCAGTAGTCTTCTGTCGCGATAGCGAGGGGATTAAGCTCGCGCTGGTCCACGATATCTTTGGTTATTGGACTCTTTCTAAAGGTCATCTAGAAGAAACTGAAGATTTAAAGCAAGGCACCGTCCGTGAGATTAAAGACGAGATGGGCTTGAATGTCAGCGTCTCGGAAGAGTTGGGCAAGAATGAATATATCGCTTCTGACCCCGAGAAGGGCAAGCTCCGCAAACAAGTTAACTATTTCCTCGCAGAATCTACTGCTCCCGGCGAGCTTAAGCTCGCCGAGGGTAAGGGAGGGTTAACGGAGGCCAAGTGGTTCCCCTTAGAAGAGATTGCCGACTTGAAGATGTATCACGATATTTTACCGATTGTGACCAAGGCCATTACTCATCTCGCCCCGCCTAGCGGGGTTGACGACCGTAAGTTAAAAAGTTAGGTTGCTGATATGCCTTTAGCCAGCCAATTCGCCGAACGCTTAAATATTACCTTTAGAGACCTGACCATCTTGGAACAGGCTTTTATCCATCGCTCATATTTAAACGAGCATCGCGAGATTAAGCTCGCTCACAACGAGCGGCTCGAATTCTTGGGCGACGCGGTCTTAGAATTGGTGGTAACTGATTACTTATTCGCTCAATATCCTGATAAAGATGAGGGCGATCTCACTTCTCTTAGAGCGGCGTTAGTAAACGCGGTTACTCTCTCGGAGGTGGCCTCCACTCTTGGCATGAATGATTACCTCTTACTTTCAAAAGGGGAGTCTAAAGATACCGGTCGGGCTCGTCAGGTAATCTTGGCCAATACCTTTGAGGCGGTGGTGGGGGCCATTTATTTAGACTCTGGTTATGAGGCGGCGCGCAGTTTTATTGCTAAACATTTATTTAAAAAGACCGAAGAAATTGTCTCTAAGAACTTGTGGCAAGACGCCAAGAGCTTCTTCCAAGAGAAGGCCCAAGAGAAGTTAAGTTTAACTCCCGCTTATAAAGTAATCCGCGAGAGTGGGCCCGATCACAACAAGCGCTTTACTATCGGCTTATATTTGAATGAAGAATTGGTAGCGACCGGTGAGGGTCACTCCAAGCAAGAGGCCGAGCAAGCTGCGGCCGCCATTGGCTTAGAAGTTAAGAAGTGGCAAGGCGGCGTGTTACAATAAATCTAATATGCGTTTGAAGCGTCTGGAACTCTCCGGATTTAAGTCGTTTGCCAAGAAGACGACACTCCTTTTTGAGTCGCCGATTACGGCGATTGTTGGCCCCAATGGCTCGGGCAAGAGTAATGTGGCCGAGGCCTTCCGCTGGGTCTTGGGCGAGCAGTCAATGAAGTCCTTGCGCGGCAAGCGCGGTGAGGACTTAATTTGGAATGGTAGCGATAGGGAAACGAGGGCCTCGCGGGCGGTAGCCACCGTAGTCTTTGATAATGGTGATCGCAAATTAGGAATTGATTTTGATGAAGTGGCGGTGACCCGCGAGGTGCACAGGGATGGCGCTAATGATTATAAAATTAATGGCTCGCCGGTGCGCTTGCGCGATGTGTTGGAGATGCTCGCCAATATCTCGCTTGGCTCCTCGGGGCATCATATTGTCTCGCAGGGCGATGCCGATCGAATCCTCACCGCCTCACCGGAAGAGCGTAAGGCGATGGTGGAGGATGCCTTGGGTCTTAAAGTTTATCAGTGGAAGTTGACCGAGAGCCGGAAGAAGCTGGAGCGGACAGAAGAGAATAAAAAGCAAGTGGAGTCCTTGCGCCGAGAGATTGCCCCGCATCTTAAATTTTTAAAGAAGCAGGTGGAGAAGATTGAGAAGGCGGCCGAGTTTAGACGAGAACTTAAAAATCTTTATAAAGAATATTTAGCCCGAGAGGCTGGTTACTTGAGCGTGAAGAGTGAGGAGCTTAAGCGGCGAGAAGAGGCGCCAAACTTGGAACTTAAAGGCCTGGAGAGGCAGATGGCCGAGTTGGAGAATGTGATTAATCGGGCCCGGGGTGATAATCGTCGCCGTGATGAAACTTTAATTAAAAAAGAAGAAGAGTTAACGAGTTTAAGAAATCGTAAAGATGAGTTGGCGCGCTCGTTGGGGCGCCTAGAAGGAATGATGGAGGCTAAGAGCGCACCGGCCCAAACCGCCGCGGCCGCGGTGCCGGCCGCGGCGGTGCGATCCCTAATTGATGAAGTGCGCGATGTCATTGCCGAGGCCGAGTCAACGACTGATCTCAATTTATTGCGCCGAGCCTTGGGGGCGATTAAGCATCGCTTGCAAGCCTTTTGGGCCGATGATCTTAAAATTAAGTCGGCCGAGGATGACTTTAATGAGTTGGAGCGAGAGTATGAACGCTTAACCACCACGCTCTCGCGGCATGAAGAAGTGTTGTCTCAAGCCGAGGCCCAATATGAAGAATTAAAGCGCTCGCTCTCGACCGAGCGCGAGGACGCTTTTGCGGCCGAGCGTGATCTTTATACCCTGCGCGGGCGCAAGACCGAGCTGGCGGGAGAGCTCGGCCGCGTAGAGGCCGAGCGCGAGCGCTGGCACTTGGAGAATGAAGCCCTGAAGAGAGAAGTCTCTGAAGGCGCCGTGTTAGTAGATCAAGAAGTTAAAGATTTTATTAATGAGCCAAATAGGGAGGTGGAACCTCGGGCTATGCAAGAGGGGAGACGGAAAGAGATTGAGCGCCTAAAAATTAAACTAGAAGATATGGGCCTGGAAGGTACTGACGTATTGAAAGAATATGAACAAGCCGAAGAGCGAGATAAATTCTTAGCCCAAGAATTAACCGATTTAGAGACGAGTGCCGCCTCCTTGGTACAAATTATGAAGGAGCTAGAAGAAGATTTAGAAACTAGCTTTAAGCAAGGTTTAGATAAAATTAATATTGAATTTGAGAAGTTCTTCGGCTTAATGTTTGGCGGCGGCCAGGCTAATTTAAAACTCGTGCTCCCTGAGAAGCGAAAGAAGATCAATGTTTTTGATCTTCTTGAAGTCCCGACCTCGGATCAACTTGATTCGAGCGTCGGGAACGAAGATCAAAAGGTTGGCATTGATATTAATATTAGTTTACCGCGCAAGAAGGTGCGGGGTTTACAAATGCTCTCGGGTGGCGAGCGGGCCCTTACCTCTATTGCACTTCTCTTCGCTATCGCGGCCGTTAACCCACCACCCTTCTTAATTTTAGACGAGACTGACGCGGCACTTGATGAGGCCAACTCGCGTAAGTATGGCGAGATGATTAGTCGCCTAGGCGAGACCTCTCAACTCATCCTTATTACTCACAACCGCGAGACCATGAGCCGCGCCGGCATCTTGTACGGCGTGACCATGGGCGCCGACTCCGTCTCCAAGCTCCTCTCTGTCCGCTTCGACGAAGCCCAATCCTACGCTAAGTAGTTTATTTAACCAATTCAAAATCAAGGCGGCGGCGGGCGGGGTCGGCGGCGCGGACTTTAACTCGGAGCTTGTCGCCGAGACGGAAGCGCCTTTTATTTTTGCGGCCCACGAGGGAGATGGTAACTTCATCGTATTCATAAAAGTCGTCGCCAATCTCACGGACGGGGACTAAGCCCTCGGCTTTAGTGGTTAGCTCTTCAATAAATAAACCAAACTCGGCTACTCCCGAGATGATGCCCTCATATTCTTCTCCAATATGGGCGCTCATATACTCAACCTGTTTATACTTAATGCTCTCGCGCTCGGCATCAGCCGCCTCCACCTCTTTAACCGAGGAGTGCAACATATCTTTATTAATACTATCAATCATCACTGGCGTGGGCTTCTCGTGGTTTAAGAAGATGGCCAGTAAGCGGTGCACCATCACATCGGGCCAACGTCTAATAGGCGAGGTGAAGTGAGTGTAGTAAGTGAAGGCCAAGCCCCAGTGACCAATGTTGTTGGCGGAGTATGAGGCCTTGGCCATCGCCCGCACAGCGGCACGATTAACAATGTGCCCCTCGGCGCGCGAGGCAGCTGATTCTAATAATTCATTTAAATCACCCGGATCCAATTTATCTTTATGAAGCGGCAAGGTGTAACCAAGTGGCTTTAAGAAGGCGGCCAGTCGTCCCAACTTCTCAATATTGGGCCAGTCGTGCACGCGATAGACGAAGGAGTTGTTCTGATGATTGGTATACTTGGAAGCAAATTCGGCCACCCGACGATTGGCCAGGAGCATGAAGTCCTCAATCATGAAGTGCGAGTCGGTGCGGATTTTCTGAATAACTCTAATCGGCTTGCCCTTGGCATCTAATTCAAATTTAATCTCCGAGTCTTCAAAGACAATGGCGCCGGCGGCCAACTTCTCTTTCCGCAGGGCGTGAGCGATAGTGTTTAAAATTTGTAATTCTTTAGCATGCTTATCACTTTTACCCTCAATACTCTCTTGAGCCTCTTCATAACTAAAGCGTTGGTCAGAATAAATAACCGTCCGGCCAAACCACTCGTCTAAAATTTTACCCTCTTTATTTAAAGTAAAGACAGCGCCAAAGGTTAAACGATCTTGATGGGGGACTAAACTACAAACATCATTGGAGAGTACCTCCGGTAACATCGGGATGGTGCGGTCGACGAGGTAGATAGAAGTAGCGCGCTTGCGAGCCTCCTCTTCTAGGGCCGAGCCTTCTTTAACATAATGAGAGACGTCGGCAATATGCACGCCTACCTCGTATTTATCGCCGCCTAAATCTTTAAAGGAAATAGCATCATCGAAGTCCTTGGCATCATGCGGGTCAATGGTGAAGGTGAGCGTCTGGCGGAAGTCACGACGAACTTTTACTGCCTCAGCTAAATCGGCTTCGAAGTTGGCTTTAATTTTTTTAGCCTCCGCCTCCACCTTCTCGGGGAAGTCGTAAACAATACCGTGGCCGGCAATGATGGATTGCATCTCAGTCTCGTGCTCACCCACGGGTCCCAAGAGCTTCTCCACTTCACCTTTAACCTTGGCCTCGCGCGCGGGCCACTCAATAAACTTAACCAAGGCTTTATACTCAGGCTTTAAGGTTACGCTGGGCCCGGCCGTCACTTCAAAGAGGGGTAGGCGCTCATTGTCTGGTTGGAAGATAATCCCTTCACCCTCTTTAACCAAGGTACCCACAAAATACTCGTGAGCCCGACTCACAATCTCGGCTACTTTAGCCAAGGGCTTGTTAAGCTCGCTGTTGCCACCAGTGAGGAGGACCTTAACCGTGTCACCACTAAAGGCCAAGCCCGTATCCTCGGGTAAAATGTGGACCTCTTCTTCTCGCGTCTTACCCTCGGGGAAGGGGACAAACCCGCCCTTTTTAGACAGTTTAATAATGCCGGTAAATTCCTTGGGAGGCGTCATGTCTCGCTAGTTTAAGCTATTTGACCAAAATATCCAAGTCTGCTACTATTCTCCCGTATGTTAATCATCCGTTTACAACGAGTTGGCCGCAAGAATGACCCGTCTTTCCGCGTGGTGGCTACCGACTCTCATAACGCCGCTAAGAAGAGCGGGCGCTTTCTGCGTGTCTTGGGCAACTACGATCCGCGCCGCGATTACGCCCAAGTGGAGGGTGAGGCGATTAAAGACTTGATGAGCAAGGGGGCTCAACTCTCGCCAACCGTTCATAACTTATTGTTAAAGCTTAAAATTATTGAGGGTAAGAAGATTAATGTCTTGCCTAAGAAGACGGTTGCCAAGAAGGAAGAGCCGGTAGTTGAGGCACCTGTGGCCGAGGCTGCACCCGCCGAAGAAGCTTCCGCTCCAGAAGCTCCAGTAGAAGAAACTCCAGTCGTTGAAGAAGTGAAAGAGGAGGTTGCTGCTTAAAGTTGCTTTTGTTATTCTGTAAGGGAGAATTATAAGTTAATAATTTACTGCATGAATCGCGATCAAGAATTTTTGGAATTTTTAATTAAAGCTTTGGTTGATCATCCGGAAGAAGTAAAAGTAGATCGTAAGGTAGATGAAATGGGCGTCTTAATGACTCTCGATGTGCACCCAGAGGATATGGGCAAGATTATTGGTCGCCAAGGCAACACCGCCAAGGCTATCCGGACCTTGCTCCGCGTGGTAGGGATGAAGAACAATGCTCGCGTTAATCTTAAGATTAACGAGCCGGCCGGTTCTACTCGGCCGGTCCGTGAGAGCGCCAGCCGCTCGGTAGACGAGGCCATGGCCGATCTTAAATTTAATTAATACCTGAAGGCCCCGCGCAAGCGGGGTTTTTAGAATAAAATGAAGTTCAATATTATTACCATTTTCCCTGAGATGTTCGACTCTTATTTAAATGAGTCGATTTTGGCGCGGGCGATTAAGGCTAAAAAGATTGGCGTTAAATTTTTTAACCCACGCGACTTTACGCGTGATAAACACAAAAAGGTGGATGAGCGCCCCTACGCTGGCGGCCCGGGGATGGTAATGACCGCCGAGCCTATTCTCCGTGCGGTTGCGGCCGCCAGCCGAAAAAAACTCCCAGCCAGCAAGGGAAAGTCGTTTTTTCCGGCCTCACGGCCTCGCGTGATCATCTTCTCTCCAGGCGGCAAGACTTTTACTAATGAAGTGGCCAAGAGGTTGGTGAAGAGTAAACAAGATTTAATTCTTATCGCTGGGCGTTATGAAGGTATCGATGGCCGGGTTAAAAAAATATTAAAAGCTGAAGAATATTCTGTGGGGCCTTACATTTTAACCGGTGGGGAATTACCGGCGATGATTATGATCGACGCCATCGCTCGCCAGATCCCGGGTGTACTTGGTAAAGAAGAATCTTTAGAAGATAAGCGCGTCTCGTCTCATGAAGTTTATACTCGACCCGAGATTCTCGAGTGGCAAGGTAAAAAGTACCGCGTCCCACCCATCCTCCTCTCCGGCGACCCCAAAAAGATTGACGAGTGGAAGAAAAAGAAGAGGCAGTGAGTTTTTAATTCACTGCCTCCGGATTGGTTCATGGTTTTACACTGTGCTCAGTTAGTAGGCGGATAACGTGTGGCACGTAAGCTACCCCGCAAGTATCACAGAAGCAATACTCGGCATCTTCTTTGTCAGCAAGTTTTTTTGTCTGCTGGCTTATGCCACTTACCGCAACTTTTTCAATCACTATGGTGCCAAAATCACAGTGACGACATTTTCCAATTTCTTGGAAGGTCCTTTTTGGTTGTTTCCCGGGCCTTCGCAAAGATTGGACAATTTTTGAATACCTTCCAACCTCCTCCATTCTCGTCTCCTTTCAGGTTTTACTAAGCTTTATCTATCATTTTGGGTATCATTTGACAAGGGGGAGGGGATGGTTTATACTCCTCCTCAATAGGCAAGATTGAGTAACGGCCGCCTATCTTGCACCCTAGTGACGACAATTGAATAGGTAAGTTAAGTCAGGAGAATTATTTTTATAAAACTACCCGGTTGTCGGACTGGGTAACCATTTTTGTGTTAAAAAATGATTAAACAAAAGACTTTTAGCCGTTACCGCGAGCCTCTGGTTGATACCCCCAACTTGGTTAAGGCTCAAACCGATTCCTATCAGTGGTTGGTGACTGAAGGTTTGGCCGAGATCTTCAAGGAGTTTAGCCCGATCAAGGACTACTCGGAGAAGAAATTTGAATTAGAATTTACCAGCTTCCAGTTGGATCAACCTAAGTTTAACGAGCATTACGCCAAGGAGAATAAGCTCTCTTATGATGCGCCTTTGCGCGTGCGCGTAAAGTTGAAGAACAAAACTCTTAACCAAGAGAAGGAGCAAGAAATTTTCCTCGCTGATTTCCCCTTGATGACCGGTCACGGGACTTTCGTGATCAACGGTATTGAGCGCGTGGTGGTGCCACAACTGGCTCGCTCCTTCGGTGTTTTCTTCACTACCAATGAGTATCGCGGTCGCGAGTACTTTGGCGCCAAGATTATCCCGGCGCGTGGCGCTTGGTTGGAGGTGGAGGCTGATCCGGATGAGGCGATGTACGTGCGTATTGATCGCAAGCGCAAATTCCCAATCAGCTCCTTGCTCCGCGTCTTTGCTGATAAAGCCGGACAGGCCACTACCGACGAGGCCTTGTTAGCTTTATTTAAGAAGGATGAAGCCGCTCTTAATTATGTGAAGCATGCCCTCGCCAAGGATCACGCCAAGACGGTGGAGGATTCTTACCTAGAGATCTATAAGCGCTTGCGCGACTCTGACTTGGCGACTGCCGCCAACTCCAAGGAGTTTGTTAACACTCTTTTCTCGCGTGATAAATATGACTTGTCGATTGTGGGCCGCTTCCGCTTTAACCAGCGCTTCAACAAGAAGATTACCGATGCTACTCGCGAGGAGCGCACGGTTACGCTTGATGACTTGGTAACTATTATCTCGCACATTGGCGTGCTGGCTAATACTCGTGGTGCCGAGGCCGATGACATTGATCACTTGGGCTTCCGTCGCGTCCGCTTGGTAGGCGAGATGTTACAGAATCGTCTCAAGTTCGGTATGACTCAAATGAAGCGCAATATTCAGGACCGGATGTCGACCATTGATACCTCAACCTTGTTGCCGGTGCAGATCTTGAATCAGCGCCCCCTCCAAGCTCGACTTAAAGAATTTTTCACTACCAACCAGCTCTCGCAATTTATGAGTCAGGAGAACTCGCTTTCCGAGATGGAGCACTTGCGCCGCCTCTCGGCCCTTGGCCCGGGCGGCTTAACCCGCGAGCGCGCCGGTCTTGAGGTGCGCGACGTGCACACCTCGCACTACGGTCGCGTCTGTCCGATCCACACTCCGGAAGGTCCGAACATTGGTTTAATTTTACAACTCGCCACTTACGCTCGTATCAACGAGTTTGGCATTATTGAGACACCCTACTGCAAGGTTAAGAACGGCGTCATTACCGATGAAATTGTTTACTTAAATGCGCTTGAAGAAGAGGATTCCAACATTGCTCACGCCGCCGTGCCTTACGATGACAAGGGCCGCTTGCTGGATGATGAGGTGGAGGTGCGCCACAAGGCCAACCCTGGCTTGGTTAAGCGTGATGATGTTCATTATATTGATGTGGCGCCTAATGCCGCTTACTCGGTAGCCACCTCGATGATCCCATTCCTTGAGCACGATGACGCCAACCGCGCGTTGATGGGCTCGAACATGCAGAAGCAGGCTGTTCCTTGTATCGTGCCCGAGGCGCCATTGGTGGCGACAGGCATGGAGGCTAAGGCCGCCAAAGATTCCGGCCGCTTGGTCTTGGCTCGTCAGGCGGGGACGGTAGTCCGCGCTGATGGTCAGATGATTACGGTTAAGAATAAGGACGGCAAGCTCGATGAATATCCACTCGTCACTTTCAGTATTACCAACGGTAGCACCTCCTTCCATCAGCGACCGGTCGTTAAGCCCGGCGATGAAGTGAAGAAGGGTGCGCTCTTGGGTGACCACTCTTCCTCGGTAGAGGGTCAGACGGCGGTGGGTCAGAATGCCCTCGTGGCCTTCATGGCTTGGGGCGGTATGAACTATGAGGACGCCATTATTATTTCTGAACGCTTAGTTAAACAGAGTAAGTTCTCCAGTATTTATATTGAAGAGTTTGAATGTAATGTCCGTGACACCAAGCTTGGACCGGAGGTTACCACTCACGATATTCCTAATGTCGGCGAGACCAAACTTAAGAACTTAGATGAAGACGGTATTGTCCGCATTGGTGCCGAGGTCCGACCAAATGATATTTTAGTTGGTAAGATTACGCCTAAAGGCGAGACCGAGCTTACGCCGGAAGAGCGCTTGCTCCGATCCATCTTCGGTGAGAAGGCGCGTGATGTTAAAGATTCATCCCTGCGCGTGCCGCACGGTAAGCGTGGCCGCGTTATTGGTGTGAAGGTCTTCTCCCGTGAACAGGGCGATAAATTAGAGTCCGGTATTTTAAAGCGCATTCACATTCAGGTAGCGCAACTTCGTTCCGTTTCAGTTGGTGACAAGCTCGCCGGTCGTCACGGTAACAAGGGTGTTATTTCTCGTGTCTTGCCGGAAGAGGATATGCCTTACATGGCCGATGGAACGCCGGTGGATGTAATCTTAACGCCGCTTGGTGTGCCGTCTCGTATGAACTTGGGTCAGATTTTTGAAATGCATTTGGGTCTGGCGGCCAACACTTTAGGCTATCAGGCTATTACCCCCGTGTTTACGGGTGTAACCGCGGAAGAAATTGAGAAGGAGTTGATAACGGCCGGCTTCGACAAGTCGGGTAAGGTTACTCTCTTTGATGGTCAGACGGGTGAGGCCTTCGAGCAGCCGATTGCGATTGGTCACATGTATATCTTGAAGCTCGCTCACATGGTGGAGGACAAGATTCACATGCGCTCGATTGGACCGTACTCG
>JAGORB010000017.1 GCA_018063065.1 Minisyncoccota bacterium | reverse complement strand
AAATTGCCCGCTACACTCTCCCCCGCTGGTAAAATAAATTGATTCCCGCCCTCAATCTGCGCCGCACTCGCCAAACTCGGAGTAATAAATAGACCTAAGACTAACAAGTAAATAAGCTTTTTCATATTCTTAATTTTACAATTTTTTAAAGTATAAGAAAAGGCCCCGCAGGGCCTGGGACTAATCTTGCAGGGCAAGATTTTTGTTTTGATATTGCGGGTCACCGGTCACCTCCTCGGCACCGACGACCCATTCTGGTAGCGAGAAGTTGGCAGCATCCTCCTCACTTTTGAACTCTACTTCAAGCAAGACTAAGTCTTGGAGATGACCCTCAAACTGGTCAAATTCAAGCACGTGGCCGTTAAGTTTGTAGCGGAAGCGCCACTTTTCAACCACTCTCCCTTCAGTCATGCCGGCAATGAGATCAAGATAGGACTCACGCTTTATCTCTTTCTGCTTTTCTTCTCGCACCAAGCCGTTGCCGCGTTTACGAGTGGCAAAGTATTTAGGCCCCTCCCGTCGCAAACGAAACTCGGTCTCCGGGTCAGAAACCAAGTAAGCTTGCTCCAACTTCACACACGGCACTTCTTTAAAGTCAGAGTGCTCAATCTCTGGCGGCAGCTTGAGCAACTTCCACTTCCGCTCGATCTCCACATTTTTCTCCGCTGTCTTCATTCTTACTCCCCCTTCAAGTTTTGGCGGACAATATTGAGCACTGTCGCCGTGTTTTCTTCCCTACTGCCAGTGAGGTAGCTCCACATTGCTCGGGATTGGCACCCCACCCAAGCGTCATGTAAGCGCTGGTCAAGAGACCGTGCTTCTTCCACCTTTGTTTCATACCGGACCTCATTGCTTGAGAAAAGCTCAAGATAAAGCTCCGGCTTTACAGTGGCGAAGGAAGGTACATAGATAACCTCATCGTACGGCAACCAAAGATCTTCCAGTTGGCAATTGAAAAGCGCGCAAAATTCTAGTTGGTCGCCCAAGTAAGCGGGCCCATCAGCCAAACCTCGATCGGAGACCAAGACTTTAGCGCCCGTACGCTGCCAAGCAGCAAGTGAATGTTCTTGCGTCATCTTCACTGCTGCTTGAAAATCAATGAGCCAGTCTTTGGTCAGTTCTACATCCCGACCGGGCACTGGGAAGACAGTGAGAAGAGCGCTGGCTACTTCGTTGATGACGCGCACGCCATTCTGTGTGCCAAATTCCTCCTTGATCGCCTCAATAAGGGTAGTCTTGCCGCCGCAGGGACCGCCGGTGATAGCTATCACTTTCATCTTTATCTCCTTTTCGCTTTGGTTTATATTCAGTTTTCAAGGTATTTAGAATCTGAACTAAGTGTAGATAATTTAAACAATCCTGTCGTTAAAATAGTTAAAATTTAAAAATATTAGTAAAATTATGTTATTTTAAGCCATTTTTACCGCTTAAATGTTGACCAAAAAGCTGACAAAAGTATAATAAAACTACTTATGGTCTTAGAAGATTATTTGCAGAAGATTGGCTTAAGCGAAAAGGAGGCCGCCCTCTACGTGGCCGGCTTGCAGTTGGGCCCGGCCACTATTCAAGATTTAAGTTTAGAATCAGGCTTAAAGCGGACCACGATTTATGAAATTATAAAAAGCTTGCAAGAGAAGAAGTTGGTTAACGAGAGCCAGAAGGGCAAGAAAAAAGTTTTTATTATGGAGGAGCCCGAGAATGTGGGTTTGTTTTTAAAACAGCGCGAGAATATTTTTAAACAAATCCTCCCCGAGCTGGAGTCGTTGCAAAACAAAGATACCAAGAAGCCAGCCGTGCGCATTTATGAAGGTAAGTTAGGGTTAGAAAAAATTTATGACGATATGATCAAGAAGCCAGGTGAGATCTTGGCCTTCGCCGCGCCAAAAGACCTTATTTCTAAGGGTATTTTGGAGTTCTTGCAAGATGACTGGGAGCCTCGACGGATCCGGAGCAAGATCCCTATGCGCCGGGTAAATATCAATTTAACTAAAGATAGTAAGCGAGATTTTAAAATTTTCCCTAAATCAGAGGAGTTAGAACAGGTAAAATACCTCCCGGCCGATGACTACCCCTTCACGGTAGGTATTTATGTTTATCGCCAAAAGGTGGCCTTCGTCTCATACCAGAAGGAGGAGATGTTCGGCATTGTGCTCCGATCCCCTGCTGTTAACTTTACCCTCAAAGCCATGTTCGAAACTTATTGGCAGCAATAACCTTATCGGGACGCCGGGATTCTCGAGCTACACTCGCTGGTACTTTTCGATTTCGCTTCACTCCATAATGAAAAGTCTTTCTCACCCCGCCACCAGCAAAGCAGTTTGCTGGTTGCCTCCCTCACTTCATTCGGGACGCCGGGATTCGAACCCGGAGTCGCTCGGTCCCAAACCGAGAATGTTAGCCGTTACACCACGTCCCGTAAAACCTTTCAAAAATAACACTAATTTAGAACAAAAGCAACCTTATATTGACAAATAGTGTAGATATGATATACTACAAGAGAACAGTACGTTAAACCGGCTCATCCCCTAGGGAGAGCCACTGCGGAAGGGGAAGATATGATTACTGATCTTGCGTTGATTGAACCGTGGGTGTTGGGGATGTATTTGTTGATGGCAACAGCCTTCACCATCCCGATCGTCATTCTGCTCGTCGTGGCCATGAAACGGCCGGACAAGAACGCCCATTTGGCGAAGGAAATCGCCGCGGGCCACGTGGGAGAACACGTCTCCTACGAGGACGAGGAGCCGGAGGTAAATAATCCGGCCTCGGCCGATGCGATGCCAGCGACACCGCAACCCAAATTGCGGAAGCATTTGCCCCGGCGACAGGTCGTGCGGTGGTTAGACAAAGAAATCGTCTACGCTACCACCTGGCACCGGAAACCATTCTATGGCAAGGTCGTGGGACGCAAGCGTGGGGAAATCGTTCTCGAGCGACAATTCGGATGTCCGATCCGAGTCCGCCAGCCGCAACCTTAACCTAAAGCCCACGCCTGATATGGGTCCGCTGCTATAGCGAAACAGGCATGCCGCCTACACCCACCCGGGAGTAGGCGGCTTATCTTTTTAAAAAATCTCTTCGAGGTAATCAATTTTCCATACTCCCCCATCGGGTTTTAAATACACAGCAATAGAATCCGCTTGGAAGTCGGCCTCATCGTCAATCCGGTGTTCTAGAATATACGTTTCTATCGCTCGGCTAAGCCGCTTAATCTTCCACGGATGAATATTATCCTCTGGCTCATAGTCCTCGTCTCTTAGACGCTCCCGCGTCACCGTCTTAACCTCCACAAAGTGCCAGACTTGTCCCTTCTGACTGATAATGTCTATTTCACCCCACTTCTTTAGGTAATTACGATCTATCACCCGATGGCCTAATTTAACTAGGTAATCACAAGCTAATTGCTCGCCAGTTTCACCTGTAACCTGTTTAGAAGTTTTCATGTGAAATGTTTCATAAGTAACATATAGGTCTAAAAGTCGTCCTTTATACACATATACACAGGCTTATCCCCAGTTTTTGGTCTCTTTTGGCCGTTAAGTCTCTTAAATAACCGGTCAGTAGTGTGCGGGTAGGGAGAATCGAACTCCCGTCTCATCCTTGGCAAGGACGTGTTCTACCACTAAACCATACCCGCTTAGCAGAATTAATTTATCATAAAAGCTTGCCCTGAGCAAAGTCGAAGGGTGGGCGCGGGGAGACTTGAACTCCCAAGGATTGCTCCATACGCTTCTGAGACGTACGCGTATACCAATTCCGCCACGCGCCCTTATCAATTTACCGCCCTGTGCTCTCGCTAGGATTTGAACCTAGAATAACAGGTTCGAAGCCTGTCGTGATATCCATTTCACTACGAGAGCAGTTAAATGCCTCCACAAAATACAACAAAAATGGCGATTAATCAAAGTTTACGCTAATATAAACCTAATGAAGGAGAGTTTACCTATCCCAGCCTCTGTCCTTGAGACGGTAAAAGTGTTGGAGAATAAGGGTTTCCCAGCTTACATTGTGGGCGGCTCTTTGCGTGACTTACTCTTGGGCCGAGAGCCTAAAGATTGGGATATTGCCACCAGCGCCAAGCCGGAGGAGATTGAGGCCCTGTACCCCAAGACCTTCTACAACAACAGCTTTGGCACCGTCACGGTAGTCAATGAGGAGGAACCAGACGAGAAGTTAAAAAACATCGAGATCACGCCCTTCAGGCTGGAAGGGAAGTATACCGACTTCCGTCACCCGGATGAAGTAACTTTTAGTAACAATATTGAAGATGATCTTAAAAGACGTGACTTCACCATCAATGCTATTGCCTATAGGACAGAGACAGGGGAGTGGTTGGACCCATTTGGCGGTATCAAAGATCTAAAGGACAACCTTTTGCGAGCCGTAGGCGAGCCGGAAGAGCGCTTTAAAGAAGATCCTCTGCGAGTAATGCGCGGTATACGCCTAAGTACGGAATTAAACCTTAAAATAGAGCCTAAAACGGCCGAGGGGATTAAGAAAATGGCCCCATTGCTTGATAAAATTGCCGTTGAGCGCATTAGAGAGGAGCTAGAGAAGCTCATTATGTCTCGCCAACCAATGGCGGGCTTAAAGTTGATGGCCGAGATGGGGGTAATGGAATATGTTATTCGTGAAACCCTAGAGGGGTTAGGGGTAGAGCAGAATGGGGACCATATTTATGATGTTTGGGAACACACCTTAAGGGTGTTACAACACTCGGCGGATAGGGAGTGGCCGTTACACGTGAGACTGGCGGCCCTCTTCCACGATGTGGGCAAACCTCGTACTAGGCGCTTTAGCGAGGAGAAGAAGGATTACACCTTCTATGGTCATGAGGTAGTGGGGGCCAAAATGGCTAAGAAGATCATGGAGCGACTCAAGTTCCCCATGAAACTAACTGAGACGGTGGAAAAATTGGTGCGCAACCACATGTTCTTCACTGATATTGATAAGATTACCCTCTCGGCGGTACGCCGGATTGTGGCTAAGGTGGGAGCCGAGAACGTGTGGGACTTAATGAAGGTCCGCGCTTGCGACCGTATTGGCATGGGGAGGCCCAAAGAGGCGCCTTACAGGCTCCGTAAGTACGAGTCGATGATTGAAGAAGCTATGAGGGCTCCAACTTCCGTAACCATGCTTAAAATTGATGGAGGAGATGTTATACGTGAAACAGGGGAGAAGCCGGGCCCAAGGATTGGGTTTATTCTGCATGCTTTATTGGAGGAGGTTTTAGAAACACCTGAACTTAATACTAAAGAAACTTTATTAGCTAAAGCGAAGGAGTTGGCCGAACTAAAAGATGAGGAATTAAAAAAGAGGGGAGAAGCGGGCAAAGAAGCTAAGGAGGAGAAGGAGGAAGAGGAGTTAGCTGTTATTCGTAAAAGGCACGGAGTAAAGTAATCAATTTTTGTTCACAAATTAACCCCACACGGGGTTTATTCGGTGGGGTCGGCAAGGCGATTCTATGCATTTATCTCCAACGGGTGGAGTAAAATTGTTAGGGACAAATTCAAGAATGTCCTTTACTCTTTTAACGACCAAATCATCCTCTGTCCTTTATTCTACTAAAAGACATCCTAAAAGACAACAACTCATCTCTGTGGATAACTCCATTAACTTCGATTATGAAATTTTTTGTGCACTTCTTTTAGCTGACTATCAGTAACGTGGGTATACACTTGAGTAGTGGCCACATTGGCGTGACCCAGCATCATCTGCACCGAGCGGATATCGGCGCCATTGCGGAGGAGATCGGTGGCGAAGGCGTGGCGCAAGGTGTGGGGCGTCACCTTCTTAGAGATACCGGCTTCTGTCGCGTACTTCTTAACCAAGCGTTCAATACTGCGAGATGTTAGCCGGCCAGATTTACTCTCTTTATTTATTTCTGAAACATTAGTAAATAATGCTTCTTCATCTAGGCCTTTACGCTTTTTTAAATACGCTTTAATCGCCTCTTTAGCAGCAGGGGAGAGGAAGACGAGGCGCACCTTCTGCCCCTTACCTCTGATAGAAAACTCATCGCGAGTTAAATCAAGATCCCGATTAAGTGAGCAGAGCTCTGACACGCGCAAGCCAGTAGAGAAGAAGAGTTCTAAAATCGCCCTATCTCTAAGTGCCTTCTCACTATCGCCCTTGGGGCCCTTGAGCAGGCGATCAAGCTCTTGAGCGGTAACCAACTCCAAGTCGCGGGCGCCAGTCTTGGCGAGCTCAATGCGATCGGGCGGTAAACTAGGCACCTCGCGTTTAATTAAATATTTAAGGAAGGAGCGGAGAGCAATAAGGTAATAATTCTGGGTATTCTTCTTTAACTCCTCGCGATTAATATGCAGACGGAAGCGCCTCACCACATCATCATCAATTTGACTCGGCTTTTTAACCTCGCCGAAACTGATAAAGCGAGTGAGATAGCGGTCGTAATTCTCAACCGTCTTCAAACTCCGCCCCTTCTCAATCTCCATATATTCTAAAAATTGAGTCTTAAGCTTATCAATCTCGGAGGTTGCCATGTCGCACAATATTATAGCACTACAGCGGGGAAGTGGGGCGGGGGCTTGCTTTTTTAGACGATATATGCTAGACTACTGTCAATGCTTAAAACCAAAAAGAAGCAAAGCGTAATTAAGAAAACCCGCGCCCATGATAAGGACACGGGCTCTTCTGAGGTCCAGATCGCCCTCTTAACCGAGCGGATTAACGAATTGACCTCACATTTAAAGACGCACAAGAAAGATTTTCATAGTCGTCGCGGCTTGCTTAAGTTAGTCTCTAAGCGCCGCTCGCATGAGAAGTACTTAGCTGATAAAAAGAAGAAGGCCGATGTTAAGGCCCTTCTCGCCACAGCGAAGTAATTTTAATAATTAGTTAGTTAAAACAAAATAATGTCTATCATTAAACATAAAGGCCAGCGGGTCGGTATTTTCATCGACACCCAGAACCTTTATCACACCGCTAAGAACTTGTATCACGCTCGCGTTAACTTTGGTCAGATTGTGAAGGATGCCTTAGGTGGCCGCACCCTAGTGCGCGCCTTGGCTTATCTCGTTACCACTGAAGGTGGGGACGAGAAGGCCTTCCTTGAGGCTCTTGGTAAAATGGGGATCGAGATCCGCTCTAAGGAGCTGCAAGTCTTCTCCTCCGGCGCCAAGAAGGCCGACTGGGATGTGGGCCTCGCCGTGGATGCTATCCAGATGGCACCTAAAATTGACGTGGTGATTATTGTCTCCGGTGACGGCGACTTTATCCCCCTCGTGGAGCACTTACAATCCTTGGGTTGCCAAGTAGAAGTGGTATCCTTCGGCAAGAGCTCGTCTGGTAAACTTAAAGAGGCGGCCGATGACTTCTTTGATTTATCAGAGAACATCCGCAAGTACTTAATTGGCGGCAATGGCAACGGAGGCGATCATCGCCCCGCCCGCAAACCGGCCACCACCTCCACCCAATAAATTTTCAACCACCCAAAAACCCCTCACTCGAGGGGTTTTTGTTATAATATAACTATATGTTAGAAAAATATCTTCAAGATTTAGGCCTCACCGATAAAGAAGCTGGGTTATATGTAACCATGCTGGGGATGGATAACGCCTCGGTATTAGAATTGTCTAAGAAGACCAAGATCAATCGCACCACTGTTTACTTAGTATTAGAGAGCCTAATGAAGAAGGGACTGGCCAGTGAAATCCAAATAGACAAAAAAACTCACTATCAAGCCGAGCCACCAGAGCGCCTCGAGACTTACGTGGAGCGACAGAAGATTGTGTTGGAAGAACAAGCTAAGCGGGCAAAAGACCTCATTCCTCAACTTAAGAGCGTTGAGCGGGAGAGTGGCGAGCGCCCAGTGGTAAAGTACTTTGAGGGAAGAGAGGGGATTATTAGCTCTTCTGAATCATTTTTTGAAGCAGGAGATAAAGATGGCTTAGTTTACTATATTTACTCACGAGATCTATTAGATACTTTTTTCAATCCTGAAGAAAGAAAAAAATACAAGAATATAAGGTTGAAGAGGGGGGTCAAATCTAAAGTAGTATATACTTATGATAAAGGTGATCTTCCTGAAGATACAACAGGAAGTAGACTAAGAATAGACGGTAAAAAGTACCCAATATTCTGTGATATATCAGTTTATGAAGACAGAGTCAGAATAAACACTTTAGGGAAAAGGCTTTCCGGTATATTTATCCAAAGTAAAGATTTAGCTGAAACCTTGAAAAGCATCATAAATTATATACACGACAACAAAAAGAATTAAAATAGGGCCCGGATCCTCATGGATACGGGCCCTTTTCGTTGATGTCAGACCTTAAATGTAGGCCCGACTGGCAGCCAAATTAATTTCGATAACAATTTGACTCTTCTTTTCTGTGGCTGCCCATTTCTAATCTTCCACGGCTGTTCTCCTTTTGGTTGCCGTGTGACAGAAGTCCTCGAGGACCAATAAACCCGACTAAGGATCTTTTAGCGGCTTTACGCCACTGCTTGGTGACCATGGGTGGCACCAAGCAGTGGCGCTTACCACCCCCTAGTCGCCCATGGTAGGCCCTCCTTCTGCCATTACATAAAGAACACTACCCGCCATTATAGCAAATGGGGGATTTTTGTCAAGCATGGCTGACAAAGGAGGCTTTTTGACCCTGTTTTTACCTTAAACCAAGATGTTTAAACATTAAAACTTTTTGCCTAATTTTAGTGATTTTATAAATTTGATGTTTGTTAATTATAACACATTTTTGGTTAAAATATCCTTATTTTACAACACTTTAGTTTTTAAGCTGTGGTATAAGTGTCAGAAGTAGTTGACAGATTTAGATATCTGATTATAATAGCCACTAGATCTTGAAAAACGGACTTCTCCCGCTCCTGGCCTCCAACCCAGTAATAATCGTTGGCGGCCGCGAGTGGGATGGGTCTAAACAAGGGGAAAAGCTATGTCCAACAAGCAAAGCCAGGCGCTTTGTAAGAAGGCCAACGCTATTCTGCGACGCAACGGCTTTACCGCCGCTGGACGACCACGTAAACACGTGGACTCGCTCCAGGCCTCCTTCGAAAGAAGGTTGCTGGTAAATGCCGTCTGCACGAGCAGGTAGCGGGAAACCTTTCTGCGGGCTAGGCCACGCGGGGGAGCGACAACAACCCTGGCAACAGAAACGTCGCACCGGCGCCAAGCGGTAAGTAACACCTTGGCATCCTTTTTGGGAGAGTGAGATTGTCTCGTTCTTCCAAAATAGATTGATCTTTCAAAAAGGAGGTTCCTAAATATGGGACAACGCGACACCAATGAGATCCCTCTAGCTGGTTCCCGTCCTCGGCCAAGCGCCACCCCGTCGCCGGTATCAACCCAACCCCACACTATTGAAGGAAATTGCTTCGTGGTAGATGGGCAGAAGTTCGAGATACCGATCGGCTTCCCCCGATTGCGAGAAGAACCCCGGAACGATCCGGCTTAGACCTCGCGAGGGTGATGGGCTTAACCATCCGCCCGGCACACGTTACGTGCCTCTGTCTCGAGATGTATATCTCGACTGATGAGTCGGAAACGACGAAACAGATGATCTTTCAAAAAATTTTGATCTTGGGGGTTGTTAGTGTAAACGTCCTCCATCAGAACAAGTCGAGTCGGTGCACGGCGGCTTGAAGATTTGGTTCTACATGCATGTGGTGCCAAGTTAAAAACTACTCGCCTCGAACGAGCGTTGCCTGAACCACTTGATGGTCGACCATTAGAGGACGGGTTCAGTGTCCCGCTGCCCTACTTAGGGAGAGCAGACACCGGAGAGAGCAATGTTAGATACCCCACACGTGGAATGTGGAAAATCAATCTCTCCTAGACAAAACAAAAGGAAGTTCGCTTGGCACACGTTACGTGCCATCTTTATTAGAGACGCGAAATGTTTTCGTTTCTCTATTGAGATTTTGATCTTTAAAATTTACGCCTATGGGCACAAGGGGACAAAAATGAACAATAAATATTTCCTACATGTAACCATCGGCGAGGAACACTGGTGTAAAGGCCGAATCGAAGCCTGCGTGGAAGCGGAGAATGCCCCTCACGGACACCAGACTCTTGAGAAAGAGCTTGTGGTGTGCACCTCTTGGGGCGAAGGAGACGAAGGAGAAGGAATTCGCTTTGTACGAGAGGAGAATTGTGTTGTGTCCATTTGTGACATAGCGCAAGGCTTGTTGAGGGAAGATTTAGACCGTCTTGTTAATCAAGCATTCCAGTTGGGGGTAAAGGTTGGTCAAAGTTTCCCCCAAAACTCCCTGCAAAAAGTGGAGGAGATGGAATGTTATCGCAAGACCTGAGCTGATACCGAGCTCAAGCAGAGTAAGCTCTCTGTTTAATCAAAAGCTAATTAACCTAGTTGCCCGGCTAGATATTAAACCGGGTTCTGTCCGCAAATGTGTATTTGCGCTGACGAGTCGGAAACGACGAAACAGATGATCTTTGATAAATCGGACTTCGGAAAAATTTCCAAATTAATTTTAGGAGATTTTTCCGGGGTCCGATGGTTCCTCGTAACCAGTCAAAAGGAAGGCTGGTTTTGGATTAGAGCCTAGTGGCAACAGCAGAAAGTCTTGGACTGGTAATCCAAGGTGGACTGTTAAAATACATACTCGTCTTCGGATGAGGTATGTTAGTAGCCATTAGGTGTAAAGGTAAACTCAAGGAATTAGTTGGGAGATAACGCCATCACCAACGCACTTGAGGCCCATAAATCTAATCTTAATCCACCTCGACTACCAGTTGGGGCGTTGCTCAAAGCGCAATGTTAGATCTTTCAGGGCGACTACTGGAAGATCAAGCTTATTTAACTTCAAATCCAACAACCGGAGGAAAACTGCATGGCTTGTTATTGCTATCAACACTGCCATTACCGGGGACGAGTCATTCAAGTTTACCTCCGGTATGGAATCCAGCTTGGTCCTTTGGAGGTGGTGAGGGGTAAGCCCCTTAAATTCACCCCGCGGGATAAGGACCGCGTCTGGAAGTTACTCACCAAGGATGGCAGGTGTTGTGGAGAGTATTGTGGCGAGATCGTCCGCAATCGCGACCACTCTCCCTAACCTCCGTCCACTTGGGGACCACGCGTCCCCATCTTTATTGGGAACAGGAAATAGTTTCGTGTTTCCATTGAGATTGATCTTTAACTAAGGAGATATATAGATGATGTATCTAAACGTCACCCGATTCGATAACCAATTCGAGGTCCACTTGGTGGGAGTCAGCAAGGAAACCTGGGAGGAAAATGTCGATGAAGCAGCGGGTAAAATCATTTACCACGAAGCAGTCCTGACTCACCCGGATTACCCTGGTGAGAAGGTGATTGAAGCGCTGTATTGCTGCCCCGGCTTCCACCTCGGCGATGAGTCTCCCGGTATGGCCTTCGACCACCTCCTCCGCAGCGCCTTTATGTTGGGCTTGGCCAACGGCGCGCAGATGGAGCGGGATCGCATCATCGGCAACATCACCGGCCTCTGCGACGTTTAGCCCCATCGGCAGTTCACCTGCCCGGCTGGCACACGATACGTGCCATCTTTATTAGAGACGCGAAATGTTTTCGTTTCTCTATTGAGATTGATCTTTACAACACAACTTGGGGGATAAGAAACATGTCGACGACAAATCGCGAGAGAATCATCGAGATCAACCGGGAATTCAACCTCCATCGGTACAAACAAGATGTAGTCGATGGCCCACGAGTTGAAGACGACAAAGAGTTTTGGTGTGTAGGGATGAACGCCGGCACGGTGTTTTACGCCGGTGTCTCACCCAACGACCAACTCTTTGAGTTTAATTTTGACTTAACCCCCACCTCGAAAGGAAAGTACAGGTGGAAAAAGTCCAAGATTAAACCGGTGGATAATCCATCGGGCGTCTATTGGGGTCATTTTTAATCTCACCCGTGGGGACTATACGTCCTCATTCTTTTTGGAAACATGATTTAAGTTAATCGTGTTTCGAAAAGGAATATAGGTCTTTACAACAAATACAAAAGGAAGACTCAATATGTGCAACACCCAAAAGTGGTGGGATAATTACCGATTGATGACCCCTGTCGGCCGATTTGTGTCTGATCTAGCCCTCAAGGCTGTTCACACCGGCCAGACACTGAATTTCCAAGATTTTTCTCAAAATCTAGTCGTTAGTGGTCACCCCACTAATGGCGCCAAGCGATGGTGGAAACGATACAAAGAACTTATCGCCTTTTATCGAGATGACGAGAACTCACTCGTCGTTTAGTTTACCAGCCCCTCTCCCCATAGGAGAAAAGGGCAAGCCAAGCCTGGAAAGCTTGGTGGTCCCCGTCGCTTAGTTAGCGGCGGGGTTTTTGTTTTACCCTTGCCAAAGAGTAATTTATATGCTATATAACAAATGGCCCCAGAACCTAACCATAAAATAACCGAGGAGAAAGTAAGATGATGTCGATGAGCATGGGACATAGTCTGACCCAAGAACAGACACTTAAGCAGAGCATCTTTCAACACCTGTCGCAGCGACTGGAGATGCGAATCGAGTTGGCGGAAGCAATTTATGGAATACCGTCAGCAGAAGTCTACCGTCCCGCCGCCACTTGTCCCAAATGTGGCCATGGGCTAACGGTGGAGGAGATCTTGCGGGGGTTCAAAAACGACCCCATCGATCTGACCACCGCCTGTCCCAGCTCGAAGTGTGGCCATCGATTTTTGGCCCAGCTAGTAAACCGCGGTCAGTACGGGCGAACGGAGTTGAGCTTCTATTGTCCAAGTCAGGCCTTGTACGCACTGAGGAACTACCAGCACGACACCCCAGAAGCAATTATGAAAAACACTGCTCTCTGGGAATCGGTCAAGCAGCACTTTGGCGGGCTGAAGGCGGCGTTCAAGGCCGCCGGCATTACCTACTCTGGTCGTCGGCAACCCGACTGGCAGAAGAAGGTCTTACCCTTCTTGGGACAAGCCTCGGATGTGCTAATTGCGGGAGTTGTGGAAGTTTCACCTTCCACTATCCGACGCCTCCGCAAAAAGCACGGGATCCGCGCTCATTAAACCGACCCGACCCTACCCAGAGCTGAAGCACTCGCTTCAGCTCTTTTTGTTTTCCAACTGTTATTCAGTTAAGATTGGGGGATGGAGATTACTATTAAAGAATACACGGAAGGGGAGAAGGAAGTCCTGCTTAAGGGGATAGAAAATTTGCAGAATTATATTATTGAAGTTGATCCGCTAAAACGGCTGGTAAGCTCAAGAGAACAACGAGAAGGTTATACTGACAAACTCTTAAAAGCGGTGAGTGAGAGGGAGGGTAAAATTTATTTGGCGGAGGAGGGTGAAGAGGTGGTGGGATTTATTGTAGGGACCATTCAACCTGAACCAACTGGTGGCACCTTAGAATCCATTCCCTCCAACCCCGGTTGGATTAGAGAGTTATATGTAGATGAGAAGATGCGCGGTAGAGGCGTGGGGAAGTTATTAATTAAAACTCTGGAAGATTATTTTAAATCCAAAAATTGCGACACGGTACTAGTAGGCGTCTTCACCGCCAACACCCTATCCCACAATTTTTATGAAACTAATGGTTATGTAGATAGAGAAGTGATGATGCTGAAGAAAATTTAATCAATTGGACAAAACTAAGTAAATCTGGTAGAGTTTGGGAGGAACAAACATCGGGGAGTTATTAAAGATGGAAATTGCATCATTTGAAAAAGGTCAGGCTAAACGAAAGGCTGACCAGATTGTGAAGGAAATGAAAATCCTCCAAAAGTCTCGACGTGGGGAATCAGCCCTCGTTGCTACCCCAGAGGAGGCTCGTACCCTCATTGAGGCCGGTGCCGAAACTGTCGACAATCCCAAGATCGATTCTGTGGACGGGACCAAGTTGGGACAACTTGATTATGGAGGGCTTATCATTTCTTACTTCTCTGGTAGCCAGGAGGAAGTCGCCGCATAACGCAAGTTGAGCAGAAAAACACAGTGCCCGTCGTCTCAAGCGATGGGTGCTTTTTTGTTTCCCTGCGGTTATTCAGTATAATAAGAAGACTATGGAACCAGAAGAGAAAAAAGAAGCTCCGGTGGTGGATGAATTCTCGGCGGCGATTTTGAACCCCGAGCCGCCTAAGCCTAAAACGGTGGAGGAGAAGTTGGAGGAGGCTCGCCTAGCCATGGCCGGGCCCGAGCTCGCGGCCAAGATGGATGTGGAGGCGCATAAGCGGGCGCTTAAAGCGGAGGAGGCAACTATCAAATTAAGACTGGAAGCGATTGCTAAATTGAAGGAGAAGCACGAGCTGGATTGGGTTAACCTCGATGAAGCGCGGACCAAAATTAAAACCACTCTCTCGCCCTTGAATGAGAAGGAAGAAAAGATTGAAACAGAAGAGAAGGAGTTGGAAGCCCAAGAATCAACCACTCCGACCCCCAAGGAGCGCCGCGTCGTAGAAGAGAAGTTGATCCAAGTAGAAGATAATCGCCGGGTAGTGGAGAAGGAGAAGTGGGGAATTGAAGCCGAATTGATAAAAACGGAAGATCAGATTGCGGGGGAGACCGCTGAATACCGTAAAGTCTTGGATGAAGAAGACGCTTTATTTAAAAGACTCGACGCCATCGACGCCGAGCTGGACTCTAAGTAAAAAGTTAATGCCCCCCGATAACCAAGCCGACAAACTTAAAAAGGCCCGTGAGGCCTTGGCGGGACCAGGGCGAATTATTCGTGATATCCGCCCTCCGGGCGAGAAGAAGACGCCGCCAGCTAACTTACCACCAGCCGAGCTGGAACAGCGGCGCGCGATAGCGCGCACCTCGCTGGAGGGTTATGATCGCCGCCAGCGACGCGAGGCCAAGGAGAAGCAGCTGGCCGCGCAAGAAGCGGCCAAGCAGAGATTGGCCCAAGATTTAGAAATTAAGCGGAAGGCGGCAGAAGAAGCAATCAAGGCTAAAGAGAAGGCCACGGCGGAAGCGGCGGCTCTTAAACAGGCCGCCGAGAAGCGCCGCCTCGAGCAAGTAACGCGCTCGGAGAAGATGATTGAGAATATTAAGAAGGATCCCAGTCTCTCGCTTAAAGCCGTGCGGACTTATCAAACCGACTTGGCCGCCAGCGTGCACGGCGGCTCCACTATTAATACCATTGCTCGCGAGGGACGAGTGATGATGGATAAATTGGCGGCCAATGATCCGGCGCTCAAGAAGAAGCGAATAATTATCCTCGGTACTCTCACCTTAGTCTTGCTCGGTAGTGCGATTGGGCTCGCCGCTTGGTACTTGGCCATTAGAGGCCCAGTGAGTGTGGACTTGCCGGCTGTGACTGTGACCTCGCTTATCCCGGCCGAGAGCAATGTGGAACTTTATTTAACGGGCAAAAATTCTTTAATCTTACGAGAAGAAGTGCAAGGTCAACGAGCGCAAGCGGCCAGCACTTATGCCGTGGCCAGAGCCGGTGGTGGACCAA
>JAGORB010000016.1 GCA_018063065.1 Minisyncoccota bacterium | reverse complement strand
AATCTGCTCAAGATGACCATGCCGGGGCGCTTCTTACTGCAGAAGATGTTGCGACAAGCGGTAAATAAAGGTTGCACTCACGCGGTCATAGAGATGAGCTCGGAGGGTGCCAAGCTCTGGCGTCATGTGGGTATTCAACTTAATGGCCTTATTGTTACCAACTTATCGCCCGAGCATATTGAGTCTCACGGCTCGTTTGAGAATTATCGTAATGCTAAATTACGTTTATTAACCGCCTTAAATAAATCCACCAAACCAAATAAGTTTTTAGTTTTAAATAAAAATGATGAAGCCTTAAAAATCTTCGCTGATCGCGCCGATAAAAGTGTGGAGGTTAAAGATTTAAATCATGAATATACTTCTCCCCTCCCCGGGCAATTTAATCTAGAGAATTCGCAAGCCGCGGGTACAGCGGCAGAAAGTCTGGATATAAATAAAAATGTTATTCAAGAAGCTTTAAATAATTTTACCGGCGCCAAAGGACGGGTAGAGAAGGTGGAAGTGGGTCAGGGCTTTGAAGTGGTAGTGGATTACGCCCATACCGCCGACTCGTTAGAAAAGTTTTATCAGGTCTTTGAAAGTAAGCGTAAAATTTGTGTCTTTGGCGCCACGGGTGGCGGGCGCGATAAATGGAAGCGCGCCGAGATGGGTAAGATTGCCGACAAGTATTGTGATGAAATTATTTTAACCGATGATGATTCTTACGATGAAGACACGAGAGTAATTTGCGAGGAGATTGCGGTAGGAATTAAAAATCACCAGCCTAAAATAATAATAGATCGCCGAGAAGCGATTAGAACCGGCCTCGCTCTCGCTCGGCCGGGCGACGCCGTCCTCGTCACTGGTAAAGGCACTGACCCTTATTTAATGGGCCCCAATGGCAAGAAGACGCCGTGGTCTGATACGGGTGTGGTGCGTGAAGAACTAACCAAACTTATCTAACATGCCAGAATTACCTGAAGTGGAGACTATCCGCGCCGACTTAGATAAAGTTATTACCGGTAAAAAGATTAGAGACTTTGATGTCATGGTGGCTAAAACTGTCCGCCCTCAAAGCACCAAGAAGATTAAACAAGATCTAGTCGGCGCTAAAATTGTGGCTGCCAAACGCCGAGCCAAGATGCTTATCTTATCACTCGATACTAAAAAGCATTTGCTCGCCCATCTTAAAATGACCGGGCAACTTATTTATCAACCCAAAAAGGGTGAGGTAATTATGGGCGGTCACCCCCAGCAAGGTGGTCATTTAAACTTACCCAATAAATATACCCGCGCCATTTTTACCTTCAACGATGGCTCTAAATTATTTTTTAATGACTTGCGCAAGTTTGGCTGGCTGCGCACCGCCTCGCAAGCCGAGTTGGAAGAAATTGTTTCTAAAGTGGGGCCCGAGCCTTTAACCAACGACTTTACCCTCACCTACTTCACCGGTATTTTAAAGCGCTATCCTAACCGGCCGATCAAACAAACTCTCCTTGATCAAAAATTAATTGCCGGCATTGGTAATATTTATGCCGATGAAGCCGCCTTTCTCTCCGGACTTTTACCAAGTCGTAAAGCCGGCAATTTAAAACCAGTGGAGATTGCCACTCTTTATAAAAATATTATTGGTGTCCTTAAACTGGCGATTAAAAAGAAGGGTACCTCCTCTCGCAATTACCGCCGCGTAGACGGCGGGGAGGGCGGCTTTGTAAAATTTTTGAAAGTCTACGGCCGTGGCGGCAAACCCTGCCTCACCTGTTCTACCCCTCTTTCTAAAACCAAACTCGCCGGCCGCGGCACCCACTTCTGCGCCAAGTGCCAAAAATAAAATAAAAAGAGGCGCCGAGTACTTTCGTACTGGCGCCTCAAATCTATCGAGGAACAACTACTTGGCGTTGCTGGGGTCGATGTGGAGCTTCGCGCGATCGCGAATTACTTCGGGCGTATTTACTTCCATTGGATGGTCCGGATGATCTGCTGGAGTGTCGGTGTACAACTTCCAACATTCGTAACCGTCGCTGGCGTTCACCAGCAAGCTGACACAACTGCCACCCAACCCGAGTGTGACACCCACCAAGGGATACGTCTTGCCGTTAAAAACGACGTTCGTGTAGGAGAATTTGTGACCTCCATCTTCTTGGACAATGGTTTCAACCTTAGCCTCTCCCGTGACATCCAGGTGCCACTTATGAGAGGACGAGTTACCACCTCCTATTTTGGAGACACATACTACCTGAAAAACCTTCTCGGTCTTCTCCATGGGCGCATCCATACTTATACCTTTCTTCCACTAAAAGCGGAATTTGTGGCGTCGCTTCTGGATTTTCACCAGTCACGGGCCAACCCAATAACTAACAATGGAAATGTTCTAACTTCTTATAGTATAGCATACTAATATATAAAAGTCAAGTAAATTATAAGGTCAACGCAGAAACAAGACCTAAATGGCGGTTTTGGCTAAAATAGGGCTCAAAATAAGGGCTTTTTAGTTTTCGAGGAGTTTATAGGCAATTATACCGGTGGCGACGGCCACATTTAAAGATTCTTTGGTGCCGCGCATGGGGATCTCGATTATTTGATCGCATAAGTTTAAAATCTCGGGCTCTACTCCCCCCACTTCATTACCCACAATTAAAGCAGTTTTGCCTGTGAGTTTAACTTCAGTATAGTTAATTGATTTTTCATTTTGTTCTAAGGCTAATACTTTATAACCCTGATTTTTTAAATCAGTTATTAAATCCACAATACTCTCTCGCTTTTCCCAGGCCAGAGATTGCTCGGCACCCAAAGCGGTTTTGGCAATCTCATTATTTACTCTTTTAAATTGATCCAGCGGGGCTGGAGTGTAACCCGTGAGCCAGAGCTTAGCCACGCCGGCCCCGTCGGCTGTTCTAAAAATAGACCCCACATTGTGGTTGCTCCTAATATTGTGGAGAATCAACTCTAATTGAGACTTCATAGTCGCCATGCTAACATAAAGTCATGCTTAGTCTATTGCCCGAGTTACTCAACTACAGCTTCTTTGGTACCGCCCTATTACGAGTAACTTTGGGTATTATTATGCTCTGGCAAGCTGGCCGACACTTCACTCGTCGAGGCCAGCACCACACCTTTACCATCCTCTCGATTATTGAATTAATAATTGCCGGGCTCCTCATTGTTGGTCTCTACACTCAAGCGGCGGCCTTATTGCTGGTAGTGCTATCGCTTGGCTCAATTATTTTAAATTATCACCACCGCGATAATACTAACGATGGCGATACGGCCCACTACTTAGCCTTTCATCTCTTACTGGCCGTCGCCGCCCTTACCCTCACCACTCTCGGTCCAGGCGCTTGGGCCTTCGACCTGCCGTTGTAGGTTAGACAAAGGTTGTTAAATATAGTATTTTTTGTACACCCGCCCATAGCTCAGTTGGTAGAGCAGTTGCCTTTTAAGCAAACGGTCGCAGGTTCGAATCCTGCTGGGCGGACTAAATATTTAAGATGATTTTCTCAAGTCGGAAGGAGAAGTCATCAGAGTCGTGATAGGTGTGATGATAGGCTTCTGTTAAGTCGCTATACAATTTCTTAAGTTCCGAGAGGGGCCAGTTTTTTAAAGCCCTCCTAGCCTTACTCTCCACAAATGGTTTTAAGTCCAACTTCTCTTGTGCTGATGACACCGCCACCAATAGCATCACCTTAACCTGCCAAGACAAGCGCCAGAAGAGTTCATCAGCCGCCGCGCCGCCCCTTATATTCTCCGTCCAGAGTAGCCACAACCTTTTCCTATCCCTATCAGCCAAGGCGTCAGCGAGAGCGAAGGGGTTAAACTCCTTCCCACTCTTAGGAACCTTAACTTTAGTATCGACAATCGAGATCTGGTGGGGCGATTGTTTGAGAATAGTCTTCAAGCTTTCTAATTCTGTCTTTAAATCTTTAAAAACAATCAGGCGCGGGGTGCCAAACAAGCTCTCGCTCAAGAGCACCTCCTCCACCTCTGACTGATTGAAGTTATCGGGGTCGAAAATGTATTTATCAGTATTGTCGCTCACAATCTTTTTCATAAATCTAGTTTAATCCCCACCGGCGCATGATCTGAGCCCATCACCTCACCCAAGATAAATGCTTCTTTAACCTTTTTCTCCAGATCAACACTCACCCAAAAGTAATCTATACGCCAACCCACATTACGATCCCGCGAGAAGGTCTTCTGATCCCACCACGAGTAGGCCACGGTCTCCGGATGCTTTGATCTAAAAGTATCGACAAATCCCACTTTTTCAAAAGTATCTAACTTGGCGCGCTCCTCCGGGAGGAAGCCAATTGATTTTTTATTAGCTTCCGGTCGGGCCAGATCAATAGCCTGATGCGCCACATTCACATCACCGCAAAAAACTACTTGCTTACCCGCCTTCACTAACTTTTTAACATAAGCCGTAAACTCATCAAAAAATTCTAACTTATAAGTTAAGCGATGATCCTCTCCTCCGCCATTAGGGAAGTAAATATTTAAAAGGGTAAACTTCTCAAATTCCAACTCCATCATCCGCCCTTCCGTCGAGAGATGATTCTTGCCAAATGTAGTTTTAATACTTTTGGGTTTTATTTTAGAATACACCGCCACTCCACTGTAACCCTTGCGCTCGGTGGCTAAATTAAAGCAACAAGTGTAATTTTTAACATTCCGTAATTCTTCCGATAACAAAGACTCTTCATGAGCCTTCACTTCTTGCAAGCATAAGATATCGTACTGTCCCGACTCTAAAAATTTAACCAAGCCTTTACGCTCGGCCGCTCTAATACCATTCACATTCCAAGAAATTATTTTAAGACTCATAAATATTTTTTAAGTGTTTGCATGTCGGTAAGTAAAGTGGTTTTTAACTGCTGATTATAAATGGCGGCCGCCGGATGATAAAGAGGAATAATTTTAATCGGCCCATACGAGGCCGTGGCTTCAAACACTTGGCCGTGCGCCTGACCAATAGTCACCAGACTATTTAATTTAAATTTAGTCAGAATATAAGTCATGGAGAAGCGACCCAAGGTCGCGATAATATCTGGCTCAATAATCTCAATTTGTTGATCCAAGAATGGCCCGTAACAATTAATTTCTGCGGGCTCGGGATCGCGGTTGCGAGGTGGACGATCCTTCACAATATTAGTGATATAAACTTGCTCACGCGGTAAGTTAATGGAGGCCAAGAGCTCGTCCAAGATCTTACCGGCCGACCCGCAGAAGGGTCGGCCGGTCTTGGCCTCATTTTTGCCTGGGGCCTCACCAATCATCATCACTCTCGCCTCATGACTACCCTCGCCAATCACCGGCAAGTTCTTCTCCTTCACCCGGTAATCATACAGAGGCGACTCGGCCAGCGCCAAGACCTCCTCCTTAATCAGTTTTAAGGCCTCTCGCTTCTCCTCCAGCTTCATAGGCTCAATTCTACTCCACTTTCTCTTTAATACCATCCTCCACCGTCCGTAGGATTACCAAGACAAAGAGAGTAAATAGGGTGGCCAATAAGGCCAGTCCAAAGAGCCCGAAGCCGGCCGCCATCCCAATCCCAGCCGCTACCCACAGGCCGGCGGCCGTGGTTAAGCCACTAATATGCGTACCCTTCACAATAATGAGTCCTGCCCCCAAGAAGCCGATGCCGGTAATAATTTGTGAGGCCATACGCAAAGCATCGGTACCATTACCACTCATTGGCGCGATTAACTCCCCCACCAAGACAAACAAGCACGATCCTAAAGACACCAGAGCATAAGTGCGCATGCCGGCGCGCCGATGAGAGAGGGTGCGCTCGGTCCCAATTAATCCCCCCAAGACAATCGCCGTCGCTAAACGAATAATTAAATCAGCGTAAGGTAAGAAAATGGAAAGAAGTTGCATATGATTTAAGTTTAACACATTCTTTAAAAGCCAAAACCCCACCTCATTAAATGAGATGGGGTTTTAACTCGAGCGCAAAAGTTAGTTGATAGCGCCAGTGTCGACAGTACCAGTAGTATCGGTAGTGGTGTCGATTACAGTGTCAGTAGTAGGAGCCTCAGAGCTCTTGGACCACCACATATAACCAGCAACCAAGATAACGATAACAACAATGGCGATAATGATATTTTTCATGAACGTAAAAATTTGGGATGTAAGCTCGACCTTTCTACGGAACGCGAACTTAAAGCTAATGATAACGGAAACTGCTAAAAAATCAAGTTGACAGCCGTGTGGATAAAACGGGCTAAAAAAGTGACGCCTGGGGGCCGTCTGACTTTATTTTCTCAATCTCTTGGGCGGCCGCTCGATACTGGCAGTACTCGCAGTCCTTAGCAGACACCGGCAAGTCATCACTACTTAAACATTTCTTAGCTTCTACCAACTTCTCACTCACCCACTCACTCTTACCCGTATACGGAATAACCTTCACGCTAAATTCTAATTTACCGTCGAAGGCTACGGCATCCCTCTTACCATTTACATACACAAAGTAGCCAGTGTCCGAGACTTTAAAATTATTATTTTTTAATAACCACTGATAAATCTCCATCTGTCGCTTATAACTATCTTGCCACTCAGCATCAAGTGTTACCTCGCCGTCTTTAGCAGTGGCTTTATAATCCACCACAATAACCTCGCCATCTTTATTGATCCACAAGTCATCCACGGCGCCGAAGACTAAGAAGCCTGACTCGGGATGTAAATATTGCACGCCGACAAAGTTCTCGCGCCACTCATTCATCTTCTCGTGAGCGAATGGTACAGCGTCAATTTTATAAGCGGTCATAATGGGGTGCGGCACGCCCTTGGCCCGGCGCTCGTCAAACTCTTTTTTAAGTAATAGGTCAACAGCGGCATTGAGGGAGAATGGGGGCGTCGAGGGCTTGCCTACCCCCAATCTTCTGTCTAAATAGAAACATCTTTGACAACGCATAAAGTCCTCCAGCTTAGTCCGCGACAACTTAAACGCCTCCTTGGCTTGGGGGTTAAATAAGTTACTTTTCCGTACCGGTCCCGATTTAACAAACGCCATAGTGGGATTATTGTAGCACAAGCTTATTTGAGCTCCGCCCAGGTGGTGCCGGTGGAGAGGTTGGCAATGATGGGTACATCTTCGTTTAAGACGCCTTCCATCGCTTCTTTAATAATGGGCTGAACTCTTTTTACCATCGCCTCCTCCACTTCATAAATAAGCTCATCGTGAATTTGGAGCACCAAGTGAGCGCGGTCAATTAAATTAGCGGCGCGCAGGGATTGATCCACTTTACTAATGGCAATCTTAATAATATCCGCGGTGGCTGTACCTTGAATGGGCGCGTTCATCGCCATCCGCTCGCCTGCGGCTCGCATAAAGGGCAGTTTAGATTTTAACTCCGGGAAGTAGCGACGTCGGCCGAAGTAGGTCTCGGTATACCCCTTGCGCGTAGCGTCATTAATCACGGTCTCAAAATATTTTTTAATCTGGGGGAAGGTAGCAAAATAATTATTATAAAAAGTCTGCGCTTCTTCCCGCGTACTGCCTAAATTAATTTTAAGCGCATTTACGCCCATGCCATAAATAATGCCGAAGTTAATCACCTTGGCCTTGCGACGCATGTCTTTAGTCACCTCCGCTTCCGGCACGCCAAAGACCAGTGAGGCCACCGACGAGTGCACATCCTTCCCCTCTTTAAAGATCTGGATCAGCGCCTCTTCTTTGGCGAGGATGGCCAAGACGCGCAATTCAATTTGCGAGTAATCAGCGGCCACAAATTCATACCCTGGAGTGGCCATGAAGGCCTCCCTAATCTTCATCCCCAAACCTTCTCGTGCGGGGATGTTTTGTAAGCTTGGATTAGACGAGGACATGCGCCCGGTGGTACTCCCCGTCTGGTGCAAGTGCGTATGCAAGCGATGCCGCTGGTCCACAAGTTTAGGAATGGTATCGATGTAAGTAGAGAGGAGTTTTTGTAGCTCACGATAATCTAAAATAAGTTTAACCACCTCATGTTGCTCGGCCAGTTTCAAGAGTTCTGACTCGCGCGTTGAGCGCGCACCCCCGGCCGTCTTCTTTAAGCCCTTTACATTAAGCTTAAGTTCATCAAATAACACCTCGGCCAATTGCTTGGGCGAGTTTAAATTAAATTCTCGCCCCGCTAATTTATAAACCTTCTCCACCAAGGCATCGGCTTTAGCTTGATACTCTTTAGATAAGCTTTGTAAATAAGGAATGTTAATTAAAATCCCCCTCGTCTCGGCCGCCTCAATTATCGGTACCAAGGGCAACTCAATCTCTTCATACACTTTAGTTAAATTCTTTTCTTTCAGTTCTTTAAATATTTTATCGCGGGCCTCGGTTAGATCTTTAGCCTTAACTAAATTCTCCACCTCGCCCACCGTTGGGTTAGTTAAGCTTGAGTTCAAGAGCCAAGCGGCAATAGCCAAGTCTTTAGGCAACACTTCTTCTCTCTCCCTCTCCACTATCTGACCCTCCTCATTCACAGCGGCCTTACCGCTCACCTCGGTTAACAAATTCTTCGCGCGAGTGATTAAACTTTTAAACTCCAGCTCGGTAAAGATCTTCTCCGCTCCCTCCGGCGTGTAGGCCTCGCGCCAAGTTTGTGATGGCACTTCATACTTAATGGGCGCGTCGCGCCTAATGGTGGCAAGCGTTTTAGAAAATAGCGCCTCATCCTCATACTCCTTCAGTAGTTCAATCATCCGCACTTTCACCCCGGCGTCTTTAAAGTCTTGCTCGCTCTTTTTTATTTTTTTATAAATAGCTTCAATACTGCCGAACTTTTGCACCAGCTCGCTGGCAGTTTTATCACCAATACCCGGCACGCCAATAATATTATCCGACGGATCACCGCGTAAGCCCTTGTAATCCGGGAGGAGTATAGGTTTGAAGCCGAAGCGCTCCACCACCCCCTTCTCGTTATAAGTAATAGTGTCGTTAATACCTTTCTTTAAAGTGTAGACCGTTACCTTATCGCCCTCCACCAATTGCAGAGTGTCCATATCGCCGGAGGCAATCACTACGCGCAAATCCTTATTATCTTTAGTCTGCTCCACAATCGTGCCGATAATGTCATCGGCCTCAAAGCCCGCATAATCGTAAACAGGGATATGGAAGGCGGCAAAGATCTCGCGCGAGCGCTCCATCTGGGCTACCAAGGCGTCATCGGTCTCGCGCCGCGTGCCCTTATAATCTTTATAAACTTGCTTGCGGAAGGTCTCCTCCTCCCGATCATAACAAGCGGCCATATAATCGGGCTTGAGCTCATTGATAATCTTCATTAACATCGTCGCTAGACCATATAAGCCACCCGAGGGTTGGCCGCCACTGGTGCTGAAGTCGGGCATGGCGTGATAAGCCCGATGCAAAATGGCGTGAGCGTCAAATAACACTAGAGTTTTAAATTTATTAACTTCTTTAGTTTTAGGGGTTTTAGTCATAGTCTACAGTCCGAATAGTGTCGTTGATAAAAGTAAACTTTAAAATTTTTGTGCCTGACGGCAGAACATCAGCCACTCGCTCTGGCCACTCAATAATTATTAAATTATGGGGACTCACCAACAACTCTTTAAACCCGAGAGAGAGTAGTTCGGCGCCCGAGTCCAAGCGATAAGCGTCTATATGAATTAATTTTTTAAACCCGTACAAAGTCGGTTCCGGTAAATTATAAACCTTCTCAATGACAAAAGTGGGGCTGGTAACATCTTCTTTAACTCCCAATAAGCCGGCGAGTTGCTGAGTGAAGGTAGTTTTACCGGCGCCCAAGTCGCCCGAGAGGCCTAAAATTGTCGCCGCTTCACCCACCCCGCCTTTTAATAACTCGCGAGCGATATTCTGCATCTCTTCTGGCTTCTTTACCTCTACCTTCATTAGGCAGAGTGTAACACAAAAGGGCGTGGGAGGATTTCTCCTCCCACGCCCCGAAATTTCTGCTATCGCCGCCACTTTCTGATCTCTTTGGCAGCATATGGTGCTACCTCTGAGAATAGTCTCTGGCGGTCACGCGAGCGATAACTACGCTCGCGTTGGAAGTTCTGGATCGTGTCCGAAACTTCCCGAGACACATCAGACTTGAAGCGAAATTTATTTTCTTCCCTATCCGCTTCAATCTCCGCCATCTCCGTGCGTTCCCGCGACGAGATGGCATGATGATCCACACTCGCCCTGACTATCTCCTGTTGAAGGCGAGTGTCGGTTTGGCGTGAGTATCCGCCGCCCGGCGAAACGATCATCACGCGATTCCCCGCCGGAACGTCAATCACCTGACCAGAAGCCGGGTTAATGACTGTCGTAGGACCGCTGGCGGTGGCACAACTCGGGAACGCCATTGCGATCACAAGTACTGCAGCCACCAAGAGCGCGAACTTCACGAAGCCAAAAAACTCTTTCTTATCAACGATCATGGACATTCTCCCAAATGTTTAGCCTAAATAGGCTATTTGTTAACGTTTCTACCTATAATTATACACCCAAACAGGTATTTTGTCAATATAGGCAAAAATGGCTTAACTTGGCCTCGTTTCAGACACACACTTTCCCCATCCGCAAGATTGTGTGGATAAGGTTTGAGTGCTAGGAATGAGGTCAGAGGTAAGGTAAAATATCATTGATGATTAACTTCAATGACGACAAGCAAGCTCATCGCGTCGAAGAACTACATTTAAAAGAAGCGGAAGAGTTGGCTGAAGTCTTAGCCGTTAAATATGGTGTCCCTTATCTTGATCTTTCAAAAACCTCCATCAACACCGACGCCCTACGCTTAATCCCCGAGGATGAAGCGCGTGCCGCTCATGTGGCCCTCTTTAAAACTAAAGGTAAAGAGCTTTATATGGTCTCCTCCTCCCCTACCAGCGAGAATGCTAAAGCGGTAGTGGCTGACCTGGAGAGTAAGAACTTTAAAGTTACCTTGTATGTCTGCTCCGAGGCGAGCCTACGGCGAGCTTGGGGTCGCTACAGCGAGATTGTCCTCTCCACCCCCACTGATATCGGCATTATCCAGATCTCCAATGAAGCGATTGCCGAGGATATTAAGAATTTAAAGAGCCTCGCCGATATTCAAGAATCGCTCAAGGAGCAAGGCGAGCTCACTCTTAAGGGCAGCGGTATCACCGGCATTGTGGAGATGATTCTCTCGGGCGCCCTGGTCACCGAGGCCTCGGATATCCACATTGAGCCACAAGAGAATGCCGTGCGCTTGCGTTATCGCCTCGACGGCGTGCTGGAAGATATTGTCGATCTCGATCGTCGAGTCTATCAGCCGATTCTCTCGCGCCTTAAGTTGGTCTCTGGCTTAAAGTTGAATGTGAAGCAGAGCGCCCAAGACGGCCGCTTCTCGATTGGGGTTGGCGCCAATGACATGGAGATCAGAACAAGTATCTTGCCGGGAGCTTATGGCGAGTCGGTGGTGTTGAGGGTACTTAACCCTAATACTATTCGTTTAAAGTTTGAGGACTTAGGCATTGAGCCAATGCTTTTAAAAATCTTCAACGAGCAGATTAGGAAGCCCAACGGCGTGATCTTACTTACCGGCCCTACCGGCTCGGGTAAAACCACGACCCTTTACTCCTTCCTCCGCGAGATTAACTCCACTGAGAGCAAGATCATCACCATTGAGGATCCAATTGAGTATCACTTGCCCGGTATTAATCAGACGCAAGTAAATCAGAAGAAAGGTTACACCTTCCTCACCGGCCTGCGCTCGGCCCTACGCCAAGACCCGGACATTATTATGGTGGGCGAGATTAGAGACGGCGAGACGGCGAAGATTGCCATTAACTCGGCTTTAACCGGCCACCTCGTCTTCTCCACCCTCCACACCAATAACGCCGCTGGCACCATCCCGCGCCTGATTGACCTCGGGATTAACCCCAAGATTATGAGCGCTGCCCTTAATGTCTCGGTGGCTCAACGCTTGGTCCGTAAGCTCTGCCCACATTGTAAAAAGGAGGTGCCTCTCACCACGGAAGACAGCCAGATTATCCTGCCGGTAGTGGAGAGTATTAAGAAGAAGCGCCCGGAATTGGCGCCAGCACAAACTAAGCTGATGTATATTCCGGTTGGTTGCGAGCGTTGTAATAATATGGGGTACAAAGGACGAATTGGCCTCTTTGAAGCGATTTTAATGGATGAGGCGGTGGCAACGGCGGCTATCAATAACCCCAGTGAGAAAGAAATAAAAACCGCCGCTGTGCCCCAGAAAATCTTGGACTTGCGGCAAGATGCTATAATTAAAGTATTACGCGGTGAAACATCTTTAGAAGAAGTCTCACGCGTGGTGGATTTAACTGAAGAAGTTATCTAAATCGACTCCTTAACAATCGATCAAGAGCATGAACCTCCGAGCAATCCCTTGCGTAGTGCTACGTAAGTTAGGTAATTACTCAAGGATAGTGACAGTCACCCTCGTCAAAGCGAGGAACCGGCGCGTCCTATCACAAGAACCCGTTAAGCGTTGCGGCTTAAATTGCTTGGAGGTTTATGAGCTTGATCTGCCCAGATGATAGCATACAATCAAAAATATGTCAACTACCCGCCCAGACGAATCTTTTTTAGATGCTTCCCTTCGGCCTTCCGGTTGGGACGATTATGTGGGTCAAGAAAGCATTAAAAACAACCTGTCCATCTTACTAAAAGCCGCTAGGGAGCGCAACCACCCGCCGGAACACCTCCTTTTCTACGGTCCGCCAGGCTTGGGCAAGACCACTCTCGCTCATTTGATTGCCAAAGAGTTGGGAGTAACTATTAAAACCGCCGCTGGACCGACAATTGAGAAGGTGGGTGACCTCGCCTCGATTATTACCAATCTCTCGGAGGGCGATATTTTATTTATTGACGAGATTCATCGTCTTAATAAGGCGGTGGAAGAAGTTTTATACCCCGCGATGGAGGCCGGGAGTCTTAATATTATTTTAGGTAAGGGTCCGGGCGCGAGAGTAATTGAGCTTGCTCTCCCACCTTTTACTTTAGTTGCGGCCACTACTCGTATTGCCTTGCTCTCCTCTCCCCTGCGCTCTCGCTTCTCAGGTGGGACCTTCAAGCTCGACTTTTATACTGAAGAAGAATTGGGGAAGATTATTGCTCGCTCGGCGCAAATTTTAAATATTGAGATCGCTCCGGAAGCAGTAAAAGAAATTGCCAAGCGCAGCCGCTTTACGCCGCGGATTGCCAATCATTTATTAAAGCGCTGTCGTGACTTGGCTCAAGTCCGTAAAGAACCAGTTAATCTAGAGACTGTTCGCGAAGCCATTAACATGTTGGGGATTGATGAGATTGGCCTGACGAAAAGTGATCGGGCGGTACTGGAAGTTATTATTGATAAATTTGCCGGCGGACCGGTCGGGCTCTCGACTATTGCCACTGCTACCCATGAAGAAGAAGCGACGGTGGAAGAAGTGTACGAGCCCTACCTCATTCAATGCGGCTTCTTAGAGCGGACGCCTCGCGGCCGCGTTGCCACGGCAGCGGCCTACTTCCATCTCGGTCGCGATTTACCCAAAGACAAACAAGGATCATTATTGTAAATATGATTACCGCTGGTATTGACCCGGGTTATGATCGCTTGGGAGTAGCTATATTCAAAAAAGGTGAACTTATTTTATCGACTTGTCTAACCTCTAACCCTAAGGATGACTTCCCTACTCGTTTACTAACTATTGGTACTGAATTAAATAAAATTTTTAAAGATCACGCCGTAAACTCGGTGGCGGTGGAAGAATTATTTTTTAGTAAAAATCAGACCACCGCCATGAAGGTGGCGGAGGTCCGCGGACTGATTATGTATCTAGCCGGCGCGGCGGGCGCTAAAGTGTATCAGTATTCGCCGCAGGCGATTAAACTCTCAGTGGCCGGTTATGGCAACGCCCCCAAAGAGCAGGTAACCTTAATGACCAAGCGCTTGGTAAAACTGGAAACGACCCCTAAATATGACGACGAGTACGATGCTATTGCCGTCGCCCTCACTCACCTAGCTCATCATCCCAAGTAAGAGTGGTGGTAAATTATCCACAGTTTAAGGACTAAGGGTTTGCAAAAAATATCGGCTATGTTAAAAATGAAGCACGGCTCAATAAAGTAGGCCGATGATTAACAATTTTAAAATAAAAGTTCATGGACGAAATAGATCCAGTATTAGGGGCGGAAGAAGAAGTAGAAGAGCTTGAAGATGAAGAGTTAGAGGACGAGGAGGAAGAGGCAGAAGAAGGCGCCACCGACGACCTCGCCCTGTAATTAAAATAAACCCCCGCTAAGCGGGGGTTTATTTTTACTTCAATTTAATATTCAGGAATCGCAGTGGTCCCACCCTTACTCTTCCTTCCGCTACTGAAGCGTCAGGATCAGTAATTTTATTATCATTCAAACTAATTCCCCCCTGCTCCACTAAGCGCCGGAATTCAGACTTAGATTCTACTAAGCCGGCGTCTATTAAAACTTCAATTAATTTAGTTCCTTCTGGCACCTCCACCATCTCCATATTCTCGGGCGTTAAACCAAATCCCTCTCTCGCCCTCTTAGCCTCTCCTTCACCGTAAATTAATTTAACCACTTCTGCGGCCAGAGTTAACTTAGCCTCCTTAGGATGCCCGGCTAAAATATTTTGATACTCTTCCTCGGGGATACGCGTTAAAATCTCAAATCCTAAAGGCATTAAGGTGTCGGGCCAACTCATAATCTTACCAAGGATATTGGCGGGGCTGTCAGTTAAGCTCGCCATATTACCTTCCGTCTTACCCATCTTCTTCCCACTCGGATCAACTAAGAGCTTGGTAGTCAAAACAAACTTTTCTTTACCCCGACGAGAAAGCAGGTCTCGTCCCGATAACATATTAAACATTTGATCATTACCGCCTACCTCCAAATCTACCCCTAAAGCTACACTGTCATAACCCTGGATGAGAGGATACAGAAGTTCATTGGCATAAACTGGTTTACCTTGCTTCTTCCGCTCTACAAACATATCACGATCAGTTAAATCCTTATCAGTAAATTCGGTCGCTAGAGTTAAAAATTCTTGCACCGACATTTTATCGAACCACTCACTATTCCGTCTAAAAGTAGTTTTATCTTGATCTAAAATAAGTAAGACTTGTCGTTTATAATCTTTTAAATTACTTTCTATTACTTCTTTAGGTAAAACTTGTCGGGCCGCTAATTTATCTGTTGGGTCACCAATTTGCGTAGTAAAATCACCCAACAAAACTGTCACCTCATGTCCCATCTCTTGAAAATCTCTCAATTTCATTAAAGAAGAGAGGTGTCCTAAGTGGAGAGAAGGGCCAGTAGCATCAATTCCCATAAAAAGTTTGATGGGACCTTGAGAAAGTCGGTCTGATAAAGTCTCTCTAGAAGGCAGGACTTGCTCAACACCACGAGTAAGGAGGGTCTTTAAATTATCCATTCCAATGTTATACTACAAATTACTGATGAAAAGAAGGGGTACATGGAAGTTATTGGTTGCCAAAGCCGCTTTAATCCTAGGGGCTTTAGGCT
>JAGORB010000015.1 GCA_018063065.1 Minisyncoccota bacterium | reverse complement strand
CGACCTCCTCGTCTCCTCCGATATTTTAAGTAGCCCGTATGCTTCGCTGGCCCAGCTCGACTTAACTAAAGTGGTCGATAAAAATTTGGTTAAAGTGATGGCTTGGTACGACAATGAGGTTGGTTACGCCCACACCCTCGTCCGCCATGTTATCAAAGCCGGCCAGGCCTAAAAGATGAAAATTTATTTGGGCGCCGATCATGCCGGGTTTAATTTGAAGGAGAAGATTAAGGGTTATTTGCGGGGCGCCGGCTACATGATTGAGGATCAAGGCGCTTTTATTTTAGACCCCGCCGATGATTATCCCGACTTTGTTACCCCGGTGGCTAAGCAGGTCTCAGCTGAGCCTAATGAAGTGTTGGGGATTATTGTGGGTGGCACCGGCCAAGGTGAGGCCATGGCCGCCAATCGCTTGCCACAAGTGCGGGCGACTGTTTATTATGGTGGCCAAGAAGAGATTGTTAAGCTCTCGCGCGAGCACAATAATGCCAACATTCTATCCTTGGGCGCGCGCTTCTTGGGCGAGGAGGAGGCCTTGGAGGCGGTAAAAATGTGGCTTGCCACCGCTTACACCAATGACGAGCGTCACGAGCGCCGACTCAAGAAGATTGATGATGGCGGCGCGGTTAAACCTTTTTAAATTTTATGGAGATTGTACCCGCTATAATTAGCAACACCTTTGCAGAAGTTGAAGATAAGCTTAACTTACTTGAGCCTTTGGTTGACTGGGCGCATGTTGATGTGATGGATGGTAGTATGACATCCACCAAGTCTTGGCGCGTGCCGAGTGACTTAGACTTTGTGAACGGGAAGATAAAATTAGAAGTGCATTTAATGATAAAGGATGTGGAAGAAGTTTTGGCCGAGTGGGCGAGCGTAACCGACAGACTGATTATTCATGCTGAATCGGTGGCTGACTTGGGAGAGGTGATAGAGGTATTTAAAAATCATCATAGTAAATTGGGCGTGGCGTTATTGCTCGATACGCCACTGGCAGAAATTACTTCTGTTTTACCGGAAATTGATTTTGTCCACCTCATGAGTGTGAGAGAGATTGGTTATCATGGTAAAAAGTTTGAAGAAGAGGTTTTAGAGAAGATAAAATCTTTGCGTGCTTTATCATCCAGCGTTACAATAAGTGTGGACGGTGGTATTACTTTAGATAATAAAGAAAAAATAATTTCCGCCGGCGCCAATAGGTTGGTGGTGGGCCAAGCTCTATGGTCCACTCCCGATTTAGCGGCAACAATCAATGCCTTTAGACGAAGCTAAAATTAAATTCTTAACGCTTAAAGCTAATGACATTCGTCAGTCAATCATTAGCTCTTTAATGGCGGCTGGGTCCGGTCACACCGCCGGGCCTTTGGGTATGGCTGATATCTTCACCTTACTTTATTTTCATGTCTTACAACATGATGCCAAAAAACCTGATTGGTCTGAACGGGATCGCCTAGTTTTATCCAATGGTCACATTTGCCCCGTGCTCTATGCCACCATGGCTCACGCCGGTTACTTTGATATCGCCGAGTTAAAAACCCTGCGTCACTTTAAGTCCAAGCTCCAAGGACATCCACATCGAGAATATTTACCAGCCTTAGAAACAAGTTCTGGCCCCTTGGGCTCGGGCCTCTCGCAAGCGGTGGGGATGGCGATTGCCGATAAAATGGAGAGCGAGGCCACGACCAAATTTATTTATTGCTTGATGAGCGACGGCGAGCAAGAGTGCGGCCAGACGTGGGAGGCGGCAATGCTCGCTGGTAAAGAGGGCTTGGGCAATTTAATTGCCATTATGGATCGCAACAATATCCAGATTGATGGTTATACGGAAGACATTATGCCGCTGGAGCCGCTGCCTAAAAAGTATGAAGCGTGGAATTGGCACGTGTTAGAAGTAGATGGACACAACTTCCAAGCGCTCAACGATGCAATTGGTCAGGCGCAAAGTGTATTTAGCCGCCCAAGTATTATCATCGCTCACACCACGCCCGGTAAAGGCGTGAAGGCGTTTGAAAATAAGTACGAGTGGCATGGTAAACCACCAAGCAAGGAGGAGGGTGAGGCCGCGCTTAAAGAATTACAACAACATGTCGGAGCTTAACCCTAAACAAAAGTTAAATCCCCATCTCTTCTCCCCTGAAGTGGAGCAGGCGCCTATTAGGAATGGCTTTGGCGAGGGTCTGGCTAAAGCGGGCGAGGAAGATAAAAATGTAGTGGTCTTGTGTGCCGATCTTACTGAGTCGGCGCGGGCGGAAACATTTTATAAAAAGTTTCCCGAGCGCTTTGTGCAAATTGGTGTGGCCGAACAGAATTTAGCGAGCGTAGCGAGCGGTATGGCGGCGATGGGTAAAATCCCTTTTATTACTTCTTATGCCATGTTCTCACCCGGGCGGAATTGGGAGCAGATTAGAACAACTATTTGTTATAACGATCGACCGGTTAAAGTGGCCGGCTCGCATGCTGGCGTGTCAGTCGGCCCAGATGGCGGTACCCACCAAGCCCTGGAAGATGTGGCCATTACGAGGGCTATCCCGCGGATGGAGGTGATTGTGCCGTGCGATGTCGTGGAGGCCGAGAAGGCCACGCTCGCGGCCGCTAAAACTATGGCACCTACGTATATTAGATTAGCGCGCGAGAAGACGCCGATTATAACTACACCAGAGACCCCCTTTGAGATTGGCAGGGCCAACTTGTTGTGGATGACTAAAGAGCCGCAAGTAACAATTATTGTGTGTGGGGGTTTAACACATAATGCCCTGCTGGCCGCCAATAAATTGGCAGAAGATGGGGTAGAAACAGAAGTGATAAATTTGCATACGATTAAACCCCTGGATGGTAAAACTATTTTAGCTAGTGTGAAGAAGAGTGGCGCGGTGATAACGGTGGAGGAGCATCAAATGATGGGTGGGATGGGAAGCGCCGTTTCAGAATTTTTATCAGCCAATTACCCCGTACCGCAAGAATTCATTGCCGTTCATGACGCCTTTGGCCAGTCTGGCACGCCCGAGCAACTAATTAAACATTACAAACTCGATACCCCAAGCATTATCAAGGCCGTCCAAAAAGTAATCAAGCGTAAAAAGTAATGGCGAAGATTAGTTTTAAAGAAAAGGTTTTTAAGGTGGTGAAGGGGATTAAGAAGGGGCAGGTGATGACTTATCAAGAGGTGGCTAAGAAGGTGAGTCATCCCGGAGCGGCCCGAGCGGTGGGCTCAATTCTTAAAACCAATTATGATCCGCAAATTCCGTGTCATCGCGTCATCCGCTCGGATGGTGGCATGGGTGGCTACAACCGCGGCGGCCAGACCAAAAAACTTGCTATCTTGAAGAAGGAGGGAGTAAAGTTCTAAATCTTTTTAGCGCGGTAGTCGGGGGGAGCAATTTTGAGATAATCAAGAAGTTGTTTTTGGGAGAGTAAGCCGGCTTGAGCGCCCACTTTCTGGACCACGCTCATCGAGTTGATAGGCGCCCAAGTTAGAGCCTCAAGGGGCGAGCGGCCAAGCGCTAGCGCGGCGGTGAAGGTGGAGGCGAAGGCATCTCCCGCGCCGGTGCGCTCGTAAGGTGGCGCAATGTCGGGGTAAATGGGCATAAACCAATTGTCGCTGCCTTTTCTTAAATAAGCGCCGCGCGGGCCGTCAGTTATGACCGTGAGCTCTGGGCCCCACGCTGAGAGCTCTTCTAATAAATTTTCTATTTTACTTTCAGTGGTATTTAATAATCGCTTAGCCTCCTCCACATTCATAAACACCACTTCGGCCCTAGCATAAATCTCTTTTAATTTATCACCCATCTTAAGTTGGAAGGTGCCAGGTTGGAAGGCGAGCTTAACCTCCTCGTGCTCTTTTAAATATTCCACAATCGCTTGATGATAATCCTCGGTGCCGGCGCCAAGTGAGCTTAAATACAACCAAGTGGGGGCGGGATCGGTATTTAAAATGGGCCACTTATATTTATAAGCTTCATGTTTAACCAAGATGGTGCGATCGCTCTCATACCACAAGATATAATGATAATTACTCTTCTGCCCCGAGTGGACTGTAAAGTAATTGGTATTAATATTCTCCTCTCTTAGTTTATCTACAATCTCTGAGCCCACCTCGTCATCTCCCAAGTCAGTAACTAAACCGGTGTTAAGTCCGAGGCGAGAAGCGGAGACGCTCGCATTGGGCGAGTTGCCAACCCCCTTCACAATCGTCACATCTTGATACGGAATTTTATCGCCAAAGCGCATCGAGATCTGACAATTCTCCTCGTCCACATCGCAAGTGACCTTGGCATCTTTAAGACGGATAAAGGCGTCGGTGACCACATCGCCCACGGCTATAAAATCAAGTTTGTTCATGTTACTATCTCATTATATATGAAGTCGCTGCGTGAAGTGTTGAGAGAAGTGGAGAAGGGGCGCGCCATTGGCCACTTTAATGTTTCTAATTTAGAGATGTTGCATGGCGTAGCGGCCGCGACTAAGAATTTAAACGTACCCGTTATTGTTGGCGTCTCCGAGGGTGAGCGCGAGGCGATGGGCCTCGCAGAAGTAGTGGCACTGGTAAAGACTTTACGCGAGAGTGAAGGCTTAGAAATCTTTTTAAACGCCGATCACACCAGTAGCTTAGATAAAGCTAAAGAGGCTATTACTTCTGGCTTTGACGCCGTGCTTGCCGATGGTAGCAAAATGAGTTGGGAGGATAATCTTAAATTTACTAAAGAAGTGGTGGCCGCCGCCAAAGCTTCTGGTCGCGATATTTTAATAGAAGGGGAGTTGGGGCAAATTGGTTCGGGCTCGGAGGTGCGCGATGAGATTGCAATTGACCTCCGTCATGTGCCACTCACCACGCCCGAGCAAGCGGCCGAGTTTGTAAAGTTAACCGGTGTGGATTTATTAGCGCCGGCGGTGGGCAACTTCCATGGTATGCTCCGCAGTGGCTTGGACCCGGATTTAAATATTGAGTTAGTTAAACAACTTGCCGAGAGTGCCGGCGTACCTTTAGTCTTGCACGGCGCTTCCGGCAATTCTGATGCCGATGTCCGGGCGGCGATTGAAGCGGGGATGAAGATTGTGCATGTGTCTACCGAGCTACGCGTAGCCTATCGCGACGCCCTCAAGCTCTCACTCGCCGATAATCCTGATGAAGCGGCGCCTTACAAATTCTCCCGTCCGGCCATCCAAGCCGTGCAGAAGTTGGTAGAAAAAAAGCTTAAACTTTTCCATAATCTCTAAACATTGACAAATAATCATATTTGTGTATAATTAAAAATAGAGATAGTGAATGTAAGTAGCTATCAAAACTAGGTTTTTGAGAAAGGAGATATCGTCATGGCTAACGTCGTCGGCGATGAATTGTTGGGCAAGATTGCCCGACAGCAACACGACTGGTTCAGAAGGATCCGAGAAGGATCCCTGGATCCCGAAAAGGTATTGCTGGTCCATGGGCTGATGCAAGATTTTGCCGATGGGAAAATTCCCCAATTACCTGGGGTTATCAGGGGAACTCACGAAATTAAAGCGATCGATAATGTAATCGATCTGGCTATCCCTGGTAAACCTGCCCTAGCCGGCTCGAAGCTTAGAATTCATTACGCTGTTGATTCCGGTGAAAACGTTGTGAAGGTTGAGAAAGGTGAAGATGGAGTTTTTGTGGACGGTAATAAGTTGCACCTTTTCTACTCCGAGTTGTCACGAGAAGATGCAACTGGGCATGACCTGCAAAAGGAGGTAGAGGCTCGAGGTAACACCGTCTCCTCTAATCTTCTTGATTACTTCGAATCTAATCCTTCCATGTGGCCAGAAGAGTGGAAGAAAAATGACAATAAAGGTGATCCATTATGTGTGTGCTTCTGGGGGGATATCTTCGAAGACTATAACCAATTCTTGTATGTTCGCCTTGGTTTTTGGGATCGTGATCAAGTTTTCTCAGGCACTATCTGTTTGGATACCCCTATACGTCTTATGGGATTCACTCCAGCGGTCTGTATTGGTTAGACTTATTTAATTGCTGTTTCTATTCCCGCGCGGAGCATGGCTCCGCGCGGTTTTTCTTTACAAAAAATCAAATTTAAGTATACTAGGCGGGTATGTTAAAACTAGCTGCGGAGAAGCGCGACATCTTTGGTAAAGCCCTTAAGGCCTCCCGTGGGGAGGGTAAATTGCCTGTGGCCGTGTACGGCCAAGCTGGCAAGGGTGCTAAGACCGAGTCCCACTCTTACTTTGTGGATACCAAGATCTTCTCCAAGGTCTTCAAGACCGCCGGTGAGTCTACAATGGTTACTCTCGAGAGCCCGGATGGCGATAAGGACGTGCTTATTAAGGAGGTAGCCTTCCACCCCACTTCCGGCCTACCCATTCATGCCGATTTTTATATTGTGGATAAGTCCAAGAAGATTGAGGTTAATGTGCCCCTCGTCTTTGAAGGTGAGTCGCCGGCGATTAAGGAGTTTGCCGGTATTGTAATGAAGGTAATGCACGAGCTCCCCGTAGAGGCCTTGCCTAAAGACTTACCTAATAATATTAAGGTTGATTTAACCAAGTTGGTAGCTTTAGATAGTCAGATTTTGGTCAGCGATCTTGAATTACCTAAGGGTGTGGAGTCTAAGGTGGATGTGACCGAGGTGGTTGCCGCCATGACCGTGGCCGTAGAAGAGCCCGAGGCCCCAGCCGAGCCAATTGACCTCTCCGCTATTGAAGTAGAGAAGAAGGGTAAGAAGGAGGAAGAGGGTGAAGCCCCCGCCGCAGAATAAATTCTCCCAATTTGCTATAATAAATCGCATGACTGTGACCAGATATGCGGTTTTTTTGGTGGGGATTTTTTTATTGCCCGCTTTAGTCTTGGCGCAGACGCCGGAGCAAGTGGCCGAGCAGCAAGCCAAGTTAGAGTCTGAGCTGGCTAAGGTAGAGGCCCAAATTGCCGCCCAGACTAAATTATTGCAAAGTAAGCAACAAGAAACGGCTTCCATCCAACGCGATATTGATATTCTGACTTATCAGATCAATCGCGCTAAATTAAATATTCAAGCTAAAGAGTTGGAGATTAAACGCCTCGGCTCAGACATTGGCAAGAAGGAAGTTAAAATTTTAACCTTGTCGGAGCGGATTGAGCGCGAGCAAGACTCGCTGGAAGAATTATTAAGGAAGACGCGTGATCAAGACACCATCTCTTTGCCAGAAGTGGTTTTATCGGGGGAGGTATTCTCGGACTTCTTCGTGGATGTGGATGCCTTCCGGGCAGTGGAGGAGGCCTTGCATGACTCCTTCGCTAATATCCGCGACAGCAAGAGTCAGACCGAGGTCGAGAAGACGGGTTTAACCAAGAAGCGTAATACCGAGATTGATGCTCGCGCGGCGATTGAGTCAGAGAAGCGCACCATTGAATCTAAAGAGAAGGAGAAGAAAAACCTACTAGCTTTAAGTAAGGGTCAAGAGAATTCTTATAAGGCGGTGTTGGCCGAGCAAGAGCGCCAGCGCGCGGCCATCCGTAGTGCCCTCTTCCGTCTGCGTGGTACCACCAACATCTCCTTCGGTGAGGCCTTGGATCACGCCACCTTTATTTCTAAGAAGACGGGTATTAGACCGGCCTTTCTCTTAGCTATCATTACGCAAGAGACCAACTTGGGCGAGAATATCGGTACTTGCAATCGACCCGGCGATCCACCAGAGAAGAGTTGGCAAGCGATTATGAAGCCAACCCGCGATCATGCCCCGTACTTGCAAATTACCAGTGAGTTGGGACTTGATCCCGCTAGTCAGCCGCTCTCATGTCCGGCCCCGGGTGGTTATGGTGGTGCCATGGGCCCGGCCCAATTTATCCCGTCTACTTGGATCTCGATGAAGGGCCGGATTACCGGCGTAACGGGCAATAATCCCCCCAACCCGTGGATGCCGCGCGACGCCTTCACGGCCTCCGGCCTTTATCTCACCGATTTGGGTGCCGGTTTGGGCGGTTATACCAATGAGCGCACGGCGGCCCTCAAGTATTACGCCGGCGGCAATTGGAGCAAGCCGCAGAACGCCTTTTATGGCGACTCGGTGATGCAGATTGCCGCCGGTTACCAGACCCAAATTGATATCTTGCAAAAGAAGTAATTTCCTGTTAGAGTGCCGTCTATATGAAGAAAGATACCCATCCCACCTACTTCCCAGCCGCGGCTGTAACCTGCGTCTGTGGCAATAAATTTACCGTTGGCTCAACTAAAGAAAAGATTGAGGTGGAAATTTGCAGTGCCTGCCACCCCTTCTTTACCGGCCAAGAGAAGGTGATGGACACCGCTGGACGCGTGGAGAAGTTCAAGACCCGTCAGTCCAAAGCCACTACCACTAAGCCTAAAAAGGCCGCTAAAAAGTCTAAGACCGCTTAGACTCTCCCAATGGAGTTAGACAACTTCCGTAAAAATCCCAAGACTGTTTATTTGGCAGTTGAATATGATCGCTTAGGCAAACAACTTGCTGAGACTTTGGCGGTGGCTGGGGCCGACGCCGGCATGCAAGAATTGGCGGCGGAAGAAGCTAAAGTTCTTAAAGATCAACAAGAAGTGTTGTGGGGTCAGATGGAAGAGATTCTCTCGGGCGGGGAAGAGGCGAGTGAGAATGCCGAGGGGGTGATTATAGAATTCAGACCCGGTGCCGGTGGTGATGAGTCGGCCCTCTTTGCTCGTGATTTGGCCGAGATGTACAGCGCGTATGCGCTGACGCGCGGTTGGAGCTTCTCGCCGCTAGATATTAATGAGAATGATTTGGGTGGTTATAAAGAAGCGACTTTTGAAGTGAAGGGGGCCGACGCGTATGAATCGTTAAAGTTGGAGACCGGCGTGCATCGCATTCAACGCATCCCCGCCACCGAGAAGCAGGGAAGGGTCCACACTAGTACCGCCTCGGTGGTGGTGTTACCAATTAAGCCGCCGGGGAGCACCACTATTGATCCGACCGATTTAGAAATTACCTTCTCGCGCTCCGGCGGCGCCGGCGGCCAGAATGTGAATAAGGTGGAGACGGCGGTGCGCATTTTACATAAACCAACCGGGCTCACTGTCCGCTCGCAAGCCGAGCGCAGCCAGCAGCGCAACCGCGAGAAGGCCCTAGCTTTGCTCGAGTCTAAGATTGCCGTCCTGCGCGAGGAGGAGGCAGCGAAGAAACTTTCAACTGAACGGAAGAGTCAAATTGGCACCGGTGATCGCTCGGAGAAGATCCGCACTTACAATGTCTTACAAGACCGCGTAACCGATCATCGGATCAAACAATCTTGGCACAATTTAGAAAAGATTTTCGCCGGCAATTTAGAGCCCATTGTGACCGCGCTTAAAGAGGCCAGTAGCACTGTGGATAAAGAAGCGGGGGAGTAAGGCGTTAAAAGTGCTATGATGTAGGTATAACAAAAGCCTATTTATGTTCACTAAAAATCTGCTCAGTTTTTTATCTCTAGGAATTTTATTGTTGGGTGTTGGAGCAGTATTGGCTACTAGCCCTAAAGTAGGGGCGCAAGTTCCCCCCGTCACTCCTGCTGGTACTGATTTGTATGGTTGGGCTTGGAGTTCCAATATTGGCTGGTTCTGTTTTAAAGACGCAACTAGTTGTCCAAACGCCATCGTTAAGATTAGCGCGGATGGTAAATTAATAACTGGTCATGCTTGGAATCCTAATATTGGTTGGATTAAGTTTGACCCAGGAGTCGGACCTGATGGTTACCCCGATGCCGCCGGTATTACTGATTCTAATAAGAACGCGCAATTTTTCGGCTCCAATATTTTGGGCTGGGCGAGGGCTTGTACGGTATTTGTAAATAATGGCACCTGTTCCGGGGCCTTAGAAGATAATATTTATCGGGGTGGTTGGGATGGGTGGTTGAAGATGGGTGGTGGTGGTCTTTTGGGTGGAGGAGTCAGATTAGTCGGCCAACAACTGACTGGCTTTGCTTGGGGAGGAGAAATTTTAGGTTGGGTTAAATTTGATCAAGTGTGGGATGGTCCCGGCACCTGTACCGGAGTTTGTATACAACAATCCACGGACGCTATTTTAACCGTTCAAATTTTAGGCACAGGTGAGGTGCGAGGTACTAATATTCAATGTGTAAGTCGCGATCAAAGCACTGGTTGTTCGGCCAATCTTGGTGTAGCTAGTGGTGCTTCTTTGCGCTACATTGTCACTAATAATCCATTCGTGAGATGGGAGGGTGATTGTGATCGTATTGATACTGGTCAATGCATAATTACCCGGATGAATAATAATCGTACCGTTAGAGCCATCTTTGCCGACGGAGAAGTGGTTCAGGAGAATAACGATTTAATTGTTAATATCACTGGTACTGGAGTAGTTACTAATATTAATGATGGTTGGACCACGGCGGTGACAGCCTCACATTCCTACGATTCAGAGGAAGAGGTCAGTTTAAACTTTACCCCAGCAACCGGTGGTACATACGTGGTGACTGGAGCTTGTAACACCAGCTCAGCCGCACCTATTGCTTGTGATTTTGATATGGATGAAGATCGTACAATTAATGTCGAGTTTACCAACGTACCGCAATATTGTGTAAATATCTCTTACACTCAAGGTAATAGTATGCAGGTTAATTATCAAAATATTCGTAACTTGGATGAACCACATCGCTCCACCAAAGCTAAGGTAGAGATTCAGAGTTTGCCGGGGGCAATTCCTGCCGCCTTGCCACCAAGCGTTGATCTAACACTTAATCTTGGGGCCCTAGTAAATCATCCTCGTATTGATCCCGCGGATAATATTCCTCCACCAACCCTTGAACCAGAGGGTGTTACCTTTAGTGTACCTATGAATGGCTTTAAGCTGGTTAACCTTTACTACCCATCTGATGGTCAGCCTACCTCTGGCTATGCCTCCCCTTATGCTGCCCCGGGCACTTATCAATTAGCCTTAGATGCCGGACCAAATGTTGAGTTCTGTACTCGTGACTCTAGACCATACATCACCTCCTCCTACATTGATATCCGCCAGAGGGAGCAATAGAGTTGCCAAGTCCTGTCTAATCTGTTAAGCTTTTCCCGTATGTCTATTGTCTCTAAAAACAGCCTTAAAGACGGCGCCATGAAGGAGCTCTTCAAATTGGGGGCTCATTTTGGCTTCTCTCGAGCCCGCCGGCACCCTTCTACCGAGGGGTATATCTTCGGCTTTAAGAACCGTCAGGCCGTCCTCGACCTCGAGAAGTCTATCTCCTCTCTGGAGGAGGCTAAGGACTTTGTTAAGACTATTGCCGGCAAGGGTAAATTATTGCTCTTGGTGGGCGCCAAGAATGAGATCCGCTCGGTTATTGCTTCCGCCGCTAATACTATCAATATGCCTTATGTGAATGAGCGCTGGTTGGGCGGGACTCTCACCAACTTTAAAGAACTTCGCAAGCGCACCGCTCGTCTGTTAGAAATTCGCGATGGCGAGAAGACCGGTGATTTAAATAAATATACCAAGAAGGAGCGCGGCGTGATTGCTCAAGAGAAGAGTCGTCTCGAGCGCTACTTCGCCAGTCTTATCCCCCTTACCGAGTTACCGGGCGCGATGTTGGTGGTGGATGTGAATGAGGAGGCGATTGCTGTGGCTGAAGCCAAGAAGCTCAATATCCCGGTTATCACTTTATCCAACTCTGATTGCGATATCCGCGGCATTAGTTATCCGATCGTGGGTAATGACAGTGCTCAAGGCAGTGTCCGTTACTTCGTTAATGAATTGGTAGAGGCTTATCGTGAAGGCGCAACCGTGAAGAAGGAGGTAGAAGGAGTGGCGGAAGTGGCGACAGCGTAGTAAAATATAAACATCATTATGATTGATGCCGCTAAAATTAAAACCTTGCGGGAGCAAACCGGTATTTCCTTCGCCCAGTGTAAGGAGGCTTTAGAATTTTCTGGTGGTGAGATGGAGGGGGCGCTCTCTTGGCTTAAAGAGAAGGGGGCCACCATCGCCCAGAAGAAGTCTGACCGTGAGCTGGGCGCTGGCACGGTGAGCGCTTATATTCATCAGGGTGTTATTGGCACCTTGGTAGAGCTGCGCTCCGAGACCGACTTCGTCTCTAAGAACCCCGACTTTAAAGCTCTCGCCGATGATTTGGCCATGCATGTGGCCGCTACTGATCCAGCGGATGTGGCCGCTTTAATGGCCGAGCCCTTCATTAAAGATCCGGCGCTGACTATTGAACAAGTGATTCAAGGGGCCGGACAGAAGTTTGGTGAGCGAGTAGAACTTTCTCGCTTCTCGCGTCTCGCTCTTTAATTTATTATGTTACCTTATATTTTTATTTGGTTGGCGGTAGTGTCTGGAGTAACGCTGTTTTACTTTCTTACTCGGCGGGTGATTGTGTTGAAGCGCAGTGCACACAACTTCCACGCTGATGAGCCATCCTTACATGTGTTTGTGAAGCCGACCATTGATTACTCGGCCTTCCGCTTTGTGACTTTGGTTAAGCACTTGCTCCGACGCTTCTCACTCCACGCTCTTACTTTAATTGCTCGCGGATTATCACTTCTTAAATACTTTGTGGTGAAGCTGGAGCAGAAGTTTGCTAAGGTGATTAAATCGGTGCGTGGTCAGGGGCCCATGGGCAAGCGGGGAGCGGTGTCCCTATTCTTGCAAGAAATGGGCGAGTTGAAATAGTAAGGATCAGTTTCCGCCAGAGGCGGATAAAGTCCGAGCGGACTGTTTTGCCTGCCCGTTCACAAATTTGCCACCCTAGCTCAATTGGTAGAGCAACGGTTTTGTAAACCGTAGGTTGTCGGTTCGATTCCGACGGGTGGCTCACTAAGCCTGGCAAATTTGTGTCGGGTAAACAGCGGGACTAGTTTTATCTAATCTCGGCGTGGAATTGGGCGATGGTCTCTGCTTCTACTTTAGCTTGAAGGGGGTCAATTTCTTCTGACTTTAAAGTGCGGTCAATCGAGCGGTAAACAATGCGATAAGTGTAACTCATTTTTTCTTTACCGAATTTCTCGTCGTTCTCGTATTTGTCTAATAATTCTACCTCTTCTACCAAGTCACCGCCAATATCGCGGATAAGGTCAAAGTAATCATTAGCGACGAAGGTCTTAGGCACAATAAAGGAGATGTCGCGAGTGATAGCCGGATACTTAGATACCTCTTTAAACTTCTGCCCCAAGTTAAGTTGCTTCTTTACCCGTTCATCATCACTCCAGAGGAGCCGGATATCGGGGAGCTCCATACTGATAATGGCCCAGCGCTCGAGGCCAAAGCCGAAGGCCCAACCATTGTATTGATTGGAGTCCACGCCAAGCTTCTCTAACACATCGCCATTAACTACACCGCTGCCTAAAATTTCTACCCATTTACCATCCTTCTTGATCTCAATCTCGGTGGAAGGGTGAGTGTAGGGGAAGGTCTCCTCGTGGAAGCGATACTCAATATTCTCGCCGAAGACGGCCTTCACCACGCTCGCTTCCACATTCTGCAAGTCTTCTAAGCTTAAAACTTTTTTATTCTTGGGGGTTAGGTAAAGTGCGTCAATCTGGTGGAAGACATTCATGTGAGTGCGATCAATCTCATCTTTACGATAGACCTTACCGTAGCAGAAGACGCCAATATCCTCATTTTTAATCAATCGCTCCTTTACCTCCGGTAAGTTGAGGTAGTAATACCACATGACGGTGGTGTGCGGGCGGAGAATATGATTATCGTCAGCAAAGTAGGTGTCAGACTTAGAGCGAGCCGGATGATCAGCCTTAAAGTTAAAGAGGTCAAAAGTAATCTCGGTAGAGTTGATCTCCGGCACCTCAATAATGTCGAAGGCTTTAAAGTCGGGGAGGCCTGTAATCCGAGAGGTAAGCTCTTTAATGGGCCCATCCGCGCGGGTAAGGTCAGACATGGCGAGGAAGCGCTCCATGCGCCTAGCCTCGCTGTCAGGCCGCTCGGCTATAAGCTCGCGTAAGCGCTTTTCTTCATCTTTAGGAGTGGAGATATGCATGGGAATTTGTCTAAATAATCTAACATTTTAGGCCCTTTTTGCAACTGGTAAGCCCTACCCAATTATGCTAAAATGGGGTTATAAATTATGGCTAAAGAAGCGTCCAAGAGCCGCCAATACGGCGCTGATGATATCGTTGTTTTGGAGGGCTTAGACCCGGTACGCAAGCGTCCCGGCATGTACATTGGCTCCACCGGGCCAGACGGACTCCATCACTTGTTGGTGGAGATCTTTGACAACTCGCGGGACGAGGCGATGAACGGCTACGCCGATGAAATTGAGGTTGCTCTCTTGCCCGATGGCGTGGTGAGGGTGGTAGATAATGGTACTGGTATCCCGGTGGAAGTTCATAAGAAGACTAAAGTCTCCACTTTAGAAACAGTTATGACCGTGCTTCACGCTGGCGGTAAGTTTGAAGGTGATGGCTATAAAATCTCCGGTGGTTTACACGGTGTGGGTGCCTCGGTAGTTAACGCTTTGTCTACTTGGCTCAAGGCCGAGGTGCACCGCGACGGTGGCCACCATGTGCAAGAATATGCGCAGGGCAAGAAGAAGTATGCCGTTAAGAAGATTGGCCCCTCCAAGCTCCACGGCACTATTATTAGTTGGCAGGCGGATCCAACTATTTTCTCGGAGACGGAGTATGACTGGGCCCGAGTTATTGCACATTTGCGAGGCCAGGCCTACTTGGTTAAAAAGTTACGCTTGCGAGTAATTGATGCCCGCGAGTATGCCGGCAAAATTAATTTAGACAAAACTTTTTTCTTAGGCGAACTTGATTTACCGGTGCCATCACAAACCTTTTACTTTGAGGGTGGCTTACTGTCTTTAATTAAATTTTATAATCAACGAGCTAAGCCGATTCAGAAAAATATCTTCTATATTGAGAAGGAGATGGAGGAGAATGGCGGCAATAAAAAAGTGGCCGTAGAAATTGCTCTTCAATACATTGATGACATTGATTCTAAAGAAATTAGTTACGTTAACAACACCATCACGCCCGAGGGTGGTATGCATTTAACTGGCTTCCGCACCGCTCTTACTCGCACTCTTAATGACTATGCTCGGAAGACTGGGCTGGTTAAAGAGAAGGATGACAACTTCACTGGTGATGACGTGCGCGAGGGTATGGTGGCAGTGGTGTCGGTAAAGCTGCGTGATCCGCAATTTGAGGGTCAGACCAAGGCCAAGCTGGGTAGCGTGGAGGCACGCAGTGCCGTGGACTCTTGCTTTGGCGAGGCCTTTACCACCTTCTTGGAGGAGAATCCGGACGACGGCAAGATGATCATTAACAAGGTTATCTTGGCGGTACGGGCCCGTAAGGCCGCCAAGGCGGCCAAGGATTCTGTTTTGCGCAAAGGTGCCCTGGAGGGTATGACCTTGCCGGGTAAGCTGGCGGATTGTGCTAGTGGTACTTCAGCAGAAGACTCAGAACTCTTCGTGGTTGAGGGAGATTCGGCCGGTGGTACGGCGAAGACCGGCCGTGATCGCCGGACTCAAGCGGTGTTGCCCTTGCGCGGTAAAATTTTAAACATTGAGCGGGCTCGTTTAGACCGTATGCTAGCGTCGGAGCAAATTAAAAATTTTGTTATTGCCTTAGGTACCGCTATTGGTGACACTTTTGATATTACCAAGCTTCGTTACCATAAAATTATTTTAGCCTCGGATGCCGATGTAGACGGAGCCCACATCCGCACTCTTTTATTAACTTTACTTTATCGTTATTATCGCCCGCTCCTTGATGCTGGCCACATTTATATTGCCCAGCCGCCACTTTATAAATTGAAGAAGGGGAAAGAATTACACTATGCTTACTCTGATGTGGAGCGTGATCAAGTTATCAAAACTTTAGGAGGCGAGATTGAAATGCCGTCTGATACCGAAGAGGTTGAGGAGGGAGATGAAGAAGTAAAAGCCAAGAAGGGACCCAAGATCTCTATTCAACGTTATAAAGGTTTGGGCGAGATGAACTCGGAGGAATTATGGGAGACAACCATGGACCCGGCGCGACGCATTTTAAAACAAGTGACCATTAATGAAGCGGCGATGGCGGATCAAACCTTCGACATCCTGATGGGCAACGACGTTGAACCTCGCAAGATCTTCATCCAAACCCACGCCAAAATGGCCAA
>JAGORB010000014.1 GCA_018063065.1 Minisyncoccota bacterium | reverse complement strand
AGGAGAAGCAGATGAATGAAGCGGTTAAAAACCTCGACTTCGAAACCGCCGCCATTTTACGTGATGAAATTAAAGAACTCGCCACGTTAAAGTAATCTTTTTACGTGGTTGACAAAAGTGGAATAAAGTGGAAGTAATAGTTTTGGAAAGGAGGTGTAAACCTTATGAAGTGTCCACTTAAGAAAGGTCAGAAGTTCAAACTGGGTTCAGATTTCGTAAATTCTGACGAAGTAGTTGCCAAGGAAGACGAAGTTGCTGTCACAGTTACCAATATTGAAGTGAAAGTAAAGGGGAAAGAGTGGGAAGTAGAGTGTTTGGTTGATGGCACAGAAACAAGCACTTACATCAAGTTGTTTTACGACGAAGAGAACGAGCCTGCAATCTCCTCAACCGGCAAAAGAAGGTTTAGTAGGGGGGACGTGGCAAAGTATGCTTCCGAGGCCGGAGATTTGTAAAAGACCAGCAACGTTTCGGAGCGCTCCAGGTGGGGCGCTTTTCTTTTGATTTAGATATAGTAAGATACGGGTGAACCCCTGCCATCAAGCGGGGGCGTAGTGGCGTATATATTTTATGAAAGATAAAGACGATTTAATTAAGATTAAGGGCGCTAGAACGCATAATCTTAAAAATATTAATTTAGAAATCCCTCGCAATAAGCTGGTGGTTTTTACTGGTCTCTCGGGCTCGGGCAAGAGCTCACTCGCTTTTGATACCATCTTTGCCGAGGGTCAGCGGCGTTATGTGGAGTCGCTCTCGGCCTATGCCCGGCAATTCCTCCGTCAAATGCAAAAGCCCGATGTGGATGAGATTACCGGCTTATCGCCGGCCATTAGTATTGATCAGAAGTCGCGCTCGCAGAACCCGCGCTCCACGGTGGCCACTATCACCGAGATCTATGATTACTTGCGTGTGCTTTATGCTCGCGTGGGCCGGCCCTACTGCTTGGTCTGTGGCGAAGAAATTAAAAAACTCTCGGTGGAGGAGATTGTCAACTTTGGCTTAGAGAAGATCCGCGCGAGTAAGGCCGATGATAAGACCACGGTGCGGATTTATGCGCCGGTAGTGCGTGGCCGCAAGGGTGAGTATTATCAAATGCTTTATGACTTGCTCGATAAGGGCTACAGCGAGATTATGGTGGACGGCAAGCGACACAAACTCCGCGAGCGGATTATCTTAACCAAGACCAAGAAGCACGACATTGATGTCTTGGTAGATGAAATTCCCCTGATTGACTTTACCCATGCCAAGGCCAAGACCGAGAAGTTAAACAAAAATTTAAAGGGTGTGGTGCAGAAGTCATTGGCCGATGGGGCCCGCGAGCGCCTCGCCGAGGGCGTAGAGCGCTCGCTCAAAGAAGCTGATGGTTTGGTGAAGTTATTTATTGGTACCGAGGAAACACTTTTATCTTCCAAATTCTCTTGTCCTAAGGACGGCTTCTCTTACCCCGAGATTGAGCCGCGCCTCTTCTCCTTTAACTCGCCTTACGGCGCTTGTCCTACTTGTCATGGCTTGGGCACCAAACACTTATTTGGCACCGAGCCGTGCGATGATTGCGCCGGTGCGCGCTTGCGTAAGGAGGCCTTGCATGTGCGCATCAATGGCAAGAACTTGGTGGAGGTCTCAGGCTCGAGTATTCAAGATGCTAATGACTTCTTCCAGAGTCTTAAATTAACGGCTAAAGAAAGAATGGTCGCGGAGATGATTCTGCGTGAGATTGGGGCACGCCTTAAATTCTTGTTGGATGTGGGCTTGGATTACTTGGCGCTTGATCGTCGCGCCAACACGCTCTCAGGTGGTGAGGCGCAACGGATTAGATTGGCTAGTCAGCTAGGTTCAAGACTAGTTGGCACTTTATATGTGCTTGATGAACCAACTATTGGCCTCCATGCGCGAGATAACGAGCGCTTGATTAAAACGCTGTTAGACTTGCGTGACCTTGGCAACACTATCTTAGTAGTGGAGCATGATGAAGACACTATTTATGCTTCAGATTATTTGGTGGACATTGGTCCGGGCGCCGGCGTGCATGGCGGTAAGGTGGTGGTAGCCGATGACACCGAGAAGTTGCTGACCGCCAAGAAAAATACTTTCAATTCTTTAACCGTAGATTATTTGCGAGGCGATAGAGTAGTGGAGTTACCCGAGAAGCGCCGCACTAGCGAGAAGGGCGAGCTCAAAATTAGAGGTGCCCATGTTTTTAACATCAAGAATCTAAATATCGATATTCCCTTAGGGAAGTTGGTTACCATTACTGGCGTGTCCGGCTCGGGTAAATCCTCCTTCTTATACGAGGTGCTGCATAAAAATCTTCAGGGTAAGTTGGAAAGAAAGTACAGAACTAACGAGAAGTTTAATTGCAATGAATTTAGCGGCACGGAATATATTTCTCGAGTGATCCTTATTGATCAATCACCAATTGGGCGGACACCGCGCTCTAATCCGGCCACTTACACCGGCGCGTGGACCTTTGTCCGTGACTTATTCGCTTCTACCGAGTTAGCGCGTATTCGTGGTTGGGGAGCGGGGCGCTTCTCCTTCAATCGGCCGGGCGGGCGGTGTGAGGCTTGCGAGGGTAATGGCGAGATTGCGGTGGAGATGCACTTCCTCCCCACAGTGTATGTAACTTGCGATGTCTGTAATGGCACCCGCTTCCAAAAGGAGACCTTAGAAGTGGAATATAAGGGCAAGAATATCGATAACATTCTCCATATGACGATTGAGGAGGCCCTAACCTTTTTTGAAGATATCCCGGCGATTTATGACAGGATTAAAACTTTAAATGAGGTTGGCTTGGGTTATCTCGAGCTTGGGCAAAGTGCTACCACACTCTCCGGTGGTGAGGCACAGAGAGTTAAAATTTCTTCCGAGTTGTACCGGCCAAATACCGAGAGGACAATTTACCTTTTAGACGAGCCAACCGTTGGTTTGCATTATGAAGATGTTAAAAATTTAATCGCCATTTTACAGAAGTTGGTAGAGAAGGGGAATAGTGTGATTGTAATTGAGCACAACATGGAGATTATTAAATCCTCTGACTGGTTAATGGATATGGGTCCGGATGGCGGCGTAGGCGGCGGTAACTTGGTGGCTCACGGCACACCCGAGAATGTAGCTCACGCCCCCAACTCCCACACCGCCAAATATTTAAAGAGAGCGTTAAAAAAGAAATAAAAAAATCACCCGGAAGAGTTTTTAATTCTTCCGGGTGAGTGGTGCGCGAACTGGTGTTAGGCTGCTTTTGGTGGCAGTAACGCCTTTTTCACGTTCGAATACTTGTTTTCTGTGCCGATCAACTCGCGGAGTGTCAGGCGATTGACCACGTCCAACGTGTTGATGTCGTAGCCGAACTTGTCCGATTGTGTATGGGACAAAACTGCGAAAGTCGCGTTTTTGCCGTCAGGAGCAATCGATTCTACGACCAAGTGCCGTTGCCATGTTCCCTCGCCGACCGTGATGATCCACGGATAATCGTTGCCCAACATGTAACGCTGGACGGTCACCCGGAAATCACAGTGGCCGATAGTCTCGGCGATCATGGCCACAAGCGAAAATACATCAAAGTTCATCATTGTCCTATCCTTCCTTTGTTTTGGGACCCTACTTATATCCTATCATATAATATATAAAAAGTCAAGTGTTTAGAATCTTGTGGGTAAAATCTATTGAAAAATAAGGGAAAATAAAAAACCGTGGAGGAATCTTGTTGGGTTGTCCATCGGGTAGACAACTTACTTGATTCACACCACGGATTTTTCCGGTGTTCAGCCGGTTCTTCTGATTTGGCTGAAGGTAGGCCGGCTCGCTTTTTGGGGAAGAGAGCTAATGACCATCTTCAATCCGTCACCTCCTGTGGAGGGGACATAAGGTTCTCAGGACGCTACGGCATTCTCGGGAGATACCCGTACCGAAGGTAATTTGCCAGTCGTTAGAGATTCTGAGAAATGGATGTTTAGGTTTCTCCAACTCTCCAACTCAAGATGTAAACACCTTGTGGCAACTATGTCCTATAACTAGAAGTTCTCTGACAACTGAGTCCCCGAGACCCAGTCCAAGAACTATCCTACCTCAACTCTGGATTCTGTCAAGGTTGGTTCTGGTTCAGGATACTTTTTCTTGAACTTGGTCTCCCAATGATAGTCCCAACCCAAGTAGCCGATGAAATAAGAAAGACAAAAGGCAAATGCTGGCCAGGTCATGGTCCTTTCCATCAGTAGGGGCCATATACCCGTGGTGTACTTCGTATGAATACCAATAGCCACGGCAATCGAGAAAACCAGTAAGGAGAAGACTTTACCGTAGTAAAAGACCCATCCTAACCAAATCTTACTGTCATCTCCGAAGTCCCAATAACGCTTGCGCGTCAGATAAGTACGCCTCTGACCAGCCCCAAACCCTGCCAGAACCAAGTAGACCAGAACAATCACTTTTATTTCCATAAAGACCTCTCTTTCCTTTATTTTACCTTCACCTTACCCCTGACTGACGATATGCTACAGTAAGAAATATGAAGAGTCAAAGCCTCAAAAAGCTATCCTTGCCAGATGCCCCCGGGGTCTACTTTTTTAGAGATAAAAAGGGGATTCTTTATATTGGCAAGGCCACGAGCCTCAAGGATCGGGTTAAAAGTTATTTTAATAAAGACTTAATTTTAAGCCGTGGTCCGAGGCTAACTTCTATGTTAGATCAGGCGGTAAATATTACTTGGCAGGAGACTGACTCGGTTTTAGAGGCCCTCCTTTTAGAGACGGCACTGATTAAAAAATATCAGCCTAAATATAACGCTAAAGAAAAGGATGATAAAAGTTATTGGCATATAGTTATAACTAAAGAAGATTTCCCTCAAGTTTTACAAGTGAGGGGGAAAGAGCTTTCAGGTCTTAGCTTTCAGTTTTCAGCTTCATACGGGCCGTTTGTAAGTGGTAGTGAATTAAAAGAGGCGCTCAAGATTATCCGGAAGATTTTTCCCTATCGGGATAATAAATGCCGACCAAATCAGGGTAAATCGTGCTTCAACCGCCAGATTGGTTTATGTCCCGGGGTGTGTACGGGTGAGGTAAGTAAGGTGGAGTATGGTAAAACAGTCAGGAATTTGAAGTTATTTTTTAATGGCAAAAAAGGAGAAGTAATTAAAAATCTAGAGCGCGAGATGAAGCGCTTGGCTAGAGATCAAGAATTTGAAAAAGCGTCTAAAATCCGTAATCAAATTTTTGCGCTTAATCATATCCGAGATGTGGCGTTGATAAAGGATAGAGTATCGCCCTTCTTCGCTGGAGCTCATCAGGACCACCCTTTCAGGGTGGAGGCGTACGATATTGCTCACACCAGCGGTAAGGAGGTGGTGGGCGTAATGACCGTGGTGGAGGACGGGGAGGTTAATAAGAATGAGTATCGCAAATTTAAACTTAAAGTTGACCAGAATAATGACTTGGCCGGCTTGAAGGAGATTATTGAGCGGCGCTTGTCGCACCCGGAGTGGCGTTATCCCAACTTGGTGGTAGTTGATGGTGGCGCCACTCACTTGAAGATGGCCCAGAATTTATTATCACAATATCAGGGATCACCCCACGGCTGGCCGGTGGTGGCCGTAACTAAGGACGAGCGCCATCGGGCCAAGCAAGTAATTGGCGACACTGATTTAATTCAAAAGTATGAACGAGATATCCTGCTAGCCAACAGTGAGGCGCACCGCTTTGCGATCACTTATCACCGCGCTCGGCGCGGACGCCTAGTGTAGCTGCTTATTCTTCGGTATAATTATTTTATATGTTTGTCTCGGCAGCATTGGCGGCCAATTTAATGATCGGACTTATTTTTATTGTGGGTGCCTTGCTCGGCTTCTGGATTGGTAAGAGTCGCGGTAAAAATAAAATTACCTCTGTCTCCTCCGCGCCGGTACACAATCATCAGGCCGAGATGGATCGCCTGAAGAAGGCCTTAATGGAAGTGGAGAGTAAGGGGCGAGCCTTCGAGGCCAAGGAGTTGGAATTAACTCTGGCCAATAAACGCCTCCAGAGCTTGGAGGAGGCCAAGAGCAAGTTTATTGCCGTTACTACTCATCAATTACGGACGCCACTCTCGGCTATTAAATGGACCTTCAATATGGTCTTGGCCGGCCAACTAGGAGTGATTAATGAAGAGCAGAAGGAGGTCTTGCAGAAGGGTTATCAGAGTACCGAGCGGATGATCAAGATTGTGAATGACTTGTTAAATATTGATCAAATTGAGACCGAGCGCAAGGATTATACCTTCACCCCCATTCAATTAGAGGAGTTGGCCGAGAGTATCTTGTTTGAATTTTCTAATCAAGCGGAGAGCAAGAAGATTGAATTATCTTTAAAGAAGCCGGCCAAACCCTTGCCACTAGTGGAGGCCGACGCCTTAAAGTTGCGAATGGTCTTAGAGAACTTAATTGATAACGCCATTAAGTACAATCGCTTGCACGGGCAGGTGGATGTAATTTTAAAAGACGAGAAGATTAACACTAGTCATCCGATTGTGGAGATTGTGGTTAGTGACACTGGTATTGGCATCCCGGTGGATGATCAGAAGCGGATGTTTAATAAATTCTTCCGGGCCGGCAATGCCATCCTCAACGAGCCGGACGGCACCGGCTTGGGCTTATATTTATCTAAAGATATTATTGAGAAGCATGGTGGGACAATCCACTTTGAGACCAATCCTAAGGGGACCCACTTTCACATTGATTTACCCTTGCATCAAGCCGCTTAACTTATGATACAATAATCTTTATATGGCAGATGGTAAAAAAATCTTAATCGTCGAGGACGACGAGTTCCTCCGCTCGCTCGCCGCCAAGCGGCTCGCGAAGGACGGCTTCAAGGTTAAAGACGCGGTAGATGGCGACGCCGGTTTGAAGGCTATTGAGAGCGAGAAGTTCGACCTCATCTTGCTCGACTTACTCTTACCGGGTACCGACGGCTTCACCGTTTTAGAGAAGGGGCGAGAGATGCCCAATGGCAAGACGGTGCCGATTATTGTCTTCTCCAACTTAGGCGAGAAGAAGGATATTGAGCGAGCCAAGAAGTTGGGCGCCAACGATTTCTTAGTTAAGGCCAACTTTACTTTAGACGATATTGTTTCCAAGATTCACGCCACATTAGGCTAATTTACAATCATGAGTAATCTGCGGGTGGGAGTGTTGCGGGGCGGTCCTAGCTCCGAGTATGAGGTCTCGCTTAAAACGGGCGCGAGTGTTTTAAGTGCTTTGCCTAAAAATTTATACACTCCCCGCGATATTTTTATCAGTCGAGATGGTACTTGGCACTTGGGTGGAGTACCGGCTTGGCCCGAGCAAGTGGCCGATGAGGTTGATATCTTCTTCAATTGCTTGCATGGCGAGTATGGCGAGGATGGTCAGATCCAGCGCTTACTCCACTCTTTAGACAAGCCCTACACCGGTCCGGAAGAGATTCCGGCCCTGACTTCTATTAATAAGCCGATGACCAAACAGTTGTTGGCTCGGGCTGGTTTGAGGGTGGCGCCGTCGATGGTGGTGATTGCTCGCGCCAATCATCGCGAGTCGGCCGAGCAAATCTTCAAGAAGATTCCACCACCGTGGGTGGTTAAGCCCACTGATCGTGGTTCTTCTGTTGGCTTATCCTTCGCGCGTAGCTTCGACCAACTCATTGAGTCTATTGGCAAGGCTAGTAGTGTCTCGGATCAAATTCTCGTCGAGCAATTAATTAAAGGTAAGGAGGGGACAGTGGGAGTGGTGGAGCGCTTCCGTGGACAACCACTTTATACGCTCTTGCCGGTAGAGAAATGCAGTCATGGTCATATCTGCCCGGGCACCTTCAGCGACAGCGAGAAGGATGACTTAGCCTCTCTGGCCATTTTGGCTCATGAACACTTAGGCTTGCGTCATTACTCCAATTCTGATTTTATAGTCTCACCGCGCGGCATTTATCTCTTGGAGGTTAATTCTCTCCCGGGGATGACGCCAGAGTCTCTCTTGCCTCGAGCCCTGGAAGCCGTAGGGGTTAAGTACCCAGACTTCCTCACTCATGTTATTGATTTGGCCTTAGAGCGTTAGCGATAATTTATGAACAATTATTTAACTATTTTAAAGGTGGGAAGCTTTTTGGCCGTTCGTCAGATTAGGCGAGCGTCTAAAACTACCACTGCTCTTATCATCTTCGTGATGACGCTCACCTTCCTTAACTTGGTGGTGGTGAGTGGTATTTTGGTGGGGTTAATCGAGGGCTCGGTGCAGGCCTACAAGGACCACTACACCGGCGAGGTCATTATCTCCACCTTGGAAGAAGAGACTTACATCGAGAATAGTCCGGCCATTGTGGCTTATGCCGAGCGCTTGCCGTGGGTTAAATATATTTCTGCTCGTTATGTCGACAACGGCACCGTGGAAGCGGGTTATAAAACTCGGACTGATCAGAGCAAGTTGCCCGACTCGGTTAGCACTCAATTTACCGGTATTGATCCGGTGGCGGAGGATAATATCTCCGGTTTGGGTAGCTTGGTGGTGGAGGGAGAATATTTATCGGCCACTGATTATGATCAAATCCTTTTAGGTTATCAGTTGATCAATCGCTATTTACCGATTGAGGCGCCTGGCTTCTCGACGCTGGATGAAGCACGGGTCGGTGATAAATTGCGAGTGGAGATTAATGGCGCTTTGCGTGAGGTAACAGTGAAGGGGATTATTAAGGCTAAGGTGGATGAGATTGGGCGACGAGTCTTCTTTGTTGACTCGCAATTGCGCAACTTAATTGGTCGCTCGGATTATAATGTGGACGAGATTGTTTTAAGACTCAATGATCCTAATGACGCCACCCGCGTTAAAGAGGCTTTGTTGGTGGCCGGCTTTGATAAATATGCCAAGGTCCAGACTTGGCAAGACGCTCAACCTAAATTCTTGAAGGATATTATTAACACCTTCGCTTTACTTGGTAATGTTATCAGCTCCATTGGTTTAGCCGTGGCCTCCATCACCATCTTCATTGTGATCTTCATCAACGCGATTACTCGGCGCAAGTTTATTGGGATCTTGAAGGGGATTGGCATTGATGGTCGAGCGATTGAATTTGCTTATGTTTTACAGTCCTTGTTCTACGCTTTGTTTGGGACATTGCTTGGTATCGCCTTAGTTTTCTTGGTGCTTAAGCCGTACTTCGCTGCTCACCCCATTGACTTCCCCTTCTCGGACGGCATTTTGGTCGCTACTTGGCCGGGAGTAATGATTAGAGCCTTCTTCCTCTTCCTGGCCACTTTAATTGCCGGTTATATCCCCGCCAAATTGGTCGTTAGGCAGAATACCTTAGATTCTATTTTAGGCCGTTAAAAATATTTATGTCTAATATTATTGTTAAAGCCAAAAACTTAGTTAAATCGTTTAAAAGCGGTGAGAGTGAATTGGTTGTGCTCAAGCAACTAGACTTTGAGGTGAGTAAGGGCGAGTTCGTCTCAATTACCGGTCGTTCGGGCTCGGGTAAAAGTACTTTAATGTATCAACTTGGCCTCTTGGATCGCCCCACGGCCGGGGAAATTGAGATTGAAGGGGTGAATGTTAGTAGTTTGAGTGATGAAGAGCGGACACAGTTCCGCCTAACCGAGTTGGGATACGTCTTCCAAGATTACGCCTTACTTCCGGAGTTAACGGCCCTCGAGAATGTGTTGATGCCCCTACTTATGCAAGGACTCTCACCGTTTGCCGCCCGCGATAAAGCCTTGTACGCTTTAGGCAAGATTGGCCTCGCACATCGCCTTGATAATTTACCCAGTCAGCTCTCGGGCGGCGAGCAGCAGCGCGTCTCGATTGCCCGGGCCATTGCTCATGAGCCCAAGATTATCTTTGCCGATGAACCGACCGCCAACTTGGACTCCGAGACGGCGCAGATTGTGCTTAAAACCTTCTTAGAACTTAATAAAGAGGGTCAAACCATTATTATGGTGACGCACGAGCCGGAGTATGCGGCCCTCACTCATCGCACGGTGGTCTTGGCTGATGGCATTATTGCCGATCATGGTCATAAAAGTTAAAGTGTGTTAAAGTAAAAACTTCATGTCCTTCATCTCTAAAATTAAAGTCTTGTTAAAAAATAAAAAAGTCCTGGTGGCTTTAGGTGTAATCGCGGTGTTATTAGTGGGATACTTCTTTATCTTCGCCGGTAATGGCGAGAGTGAGTTGGTAGCCGCCGATATGGGTAAAGTAGCCGAGACGGTGAGCGTCTCGGGTAAGACCAAGGCGGTAAGTGCGGTGGACTTGGGCTTTGAGGGTAGTGGCCGCATTGCCCGGATTGGGGCTAGGGCGGGCGAGCGCGTGGCCGCGGGCACAGTCATTGTGGCCTTAGAATCGGGCGAGTTGCGCGCTACTTTAGCTGGTGAGGAGGCCAAGTTGGCCGAGCTTATGCGTGGTACTCGACCGGCGGAGCTCGCTATTACTCAAGCCTCTTTAGATAAGGCGCGGCGCGAGGCTTATGTAGCCGGCGACAATGCGGTGCATAACAGTGCCGACACTTTCTTTGGCGGTAGTCGTCCCAATTGGCGCAGTAGTCTCTTAACTTTTATAAAAACGGATACTAAGTTGGTGGATGACTTGGTGGCCGAGCGCAAGGAAGTAGAAGATATTTTAGATAATTGGGAGCGACAAGTGGAGGTGGGTACTACGGTCTCACCAAGCTCAATTGTTAATTACTTAACCAAGATTAATCAATTCTTGGCGCATTTGGCCGTGGGAATCAATGACATAGAGCCCGATAATAACAATGATTTTACTCAAAGTGAAGTGGATTCTTATAAGAGCACCCTCGCTAGCGCTCGCGATTCAGTAGCGGATGCCTTGGCCAATCTTACTACGGCTGATAAAGAATTAATTTTAGACGAGCAGGGTAGCGCGCCGGAAGTAATTGCCGCTCAGCAAGCGCGTGTGGATCAATACAGAGCTCAACTTAATAAAAATTATTTAGTCGCGCCCATTGGTGGCTTAGTTACCTTGCAAGAAGGCGAGGTGGGCGAGATTGTGCCGGCCGGCGACACCATCGTCTCGATTATCTCGGAGGGGAATTTAGAGATTGAGTCCTTTGTCCCCGAGGTGCATATTGGCCGCTTGATGATTGGCAATAAGGCCCAAATTACCTTAGACGCTTTACCGGGAGAGACCTTTATGGGTGTAATTACTTATATTGATCCGGCGGAGACGGAGATTAGTAGCGTGCCTAATTATAAAATCAAAGTCTCCTTAGAGACCAAAGATGAACGCTTGAAGAGTGGCTTAACCGCTAATTTAAAAATTGAAACAGCGAGCAAAGATAATGTGATCCGCTTGCCACGCTTCGCCCTCACCGAGAAGGAGGGCCTCTACTTCGTTACTAAAGTGAGTGGTGATAAAGAGGTGCTCTCGCCGGTTACTATCGGCTTAATGGGTACTGATGGCATGGTAGAAATTACTTCCGGCCTCGCCCCCAGCCAAGAGGTATTTATCCCGGAAGGAGCGACTACTCCGGCTGAATAGGTGCTATAATAGGCTTATTATGAAGAAGATATTTATATCGTTCGTGGTTTTAAGTTTATTTGTTATGCCGGTCGGTTTAGTGCCAGCTGTGCAAGCAGAAAGTGGTTCCAGTATTAGTTCTGTTAGTGATTTAGAGAAAATTATTCAAAATTTATTAAAACAAATCATTGAGCTCTTAGAGAAGCAACTCTCTTCTTTAAAAGAAGCTAAAGGTTTAGATGATGTTAAGAGTGAAGATAAAGATGAAGGTTTGGAAGAAGTCGAAGCCACTATTTACACCAATGAAACTGTGGTGAAGGTAGAGCTAGATGGTGAGAAAAAGCTTTTTACCACCAGCAAGACTAGTAAAAGTGATTTAGTAAATGAGATTGCCGATCGTTACGACTTAGATAAAGATGAGGTGTCGGACATGATTGAGATTGAGACCGAGGATCGCGCTAGTCGAGCCGATGATAAGGATTGGGCTGATGAAGATGACGACAGTGACGACGATGATGAAGAGGACGATAACAATTCTGGTCATGGAAATGATGACGACGACGAGGATGAAGAAGATGACGACTAAGTGAGATAGCTGAAAGTTAATCAGTAAACAAACGTCTTTTAAGTATATGACTACTAAAAGGCGTTTTGTTTTGGTTATTACGATTATGGTGTTATTGATGACCCCGGTGAGTATTAATGTGCCATATGCTCGGGCCGCGGATACTCCTTTAACCTTCAATACCGAGTCGATGCGCCAGGTGGAATTAGAAGCCGCCGTCCGCATCCTCATGGGCCGCTTAATCGTACTCCTCCAACAGAGATTAGAACTAATGAGGGGGTAATTTATTTGAAAGAAAAACCGCCAGAGGTCTTGCGACATGGCGGTGGGTTTTTTGGGAAGTCTAATGCTGTAGCTCTCTCCTTCCGGGACGATATTTCTGCATCTCAGTAATTGAGACCAGATTTCGTACTTCGTTGGCATTGTTGTGCCAATACATGGAACCGTCCGGCTTTATGTAGGCGTAAGTGGGAGCTTCTTCGGATTCGTTACCGATAACTAAACTTCCAAACATCACTCGCGCCCCACTGACATGCCTAAACTCAAAGGTCATACCTTGGTCGTTGTGACGAGTGTATTCGGACACCAGTTCAAAATGGGCGTCCTTTTTCACCTCCTCGATAATTCCTTGGAAGTTGATACGATTCTCATCTGTCCATTTAAGGACGTCCTGACTCCCCGGGGTAGTATCTTGGTTTCTAGTTGGAACCTCGAAGAGGTCCGAAAAGTACACAATTTTAACTCCCAGACTAGACATCCATGAGGTAAATCGTTGAACTTCTTTGAGGGAATCAATAAATCCTCGAGCCAAGGTGGTGCGGGTCATGACCCTGATTCCCTTTCCAACTATTTTTGGTATAAGGGTTTCAAAGTCGATGTCCGCCATTTTTCGGCCACTTATGGCCTCGCGCTGCTGTCGTGAGAATCCATGTACTGAAAGGTTTATGTCTCGTACACCGTGATTTGCTAGACATTCTAGGTTGGTAAAGCCGATTTCGTAGGGGCTTTGGTCTAAGAGACTTACACCGTTTGAATAAACAGTTAGTAGCTCTAGTTCCACGCCGAGACACTTAATCTTTTCAGTGATAACCCTTAGAGCTCCGAAAAGCTTGGTGGGAGCATCAATTGGTTCGCCCCCACCAGTAAGGATTATTTTCTTTCCACCCCCACGTAGGTAATTTTCAACGTGTTCTTCAAACTGAATTAAGAATTTCTTTGTCTCAGATTCTTTTACTGCCGGCCGGAATAAAGGTGAACAGAATTTACATCGTCCATGACGACACATATTCGTAATCTCAACCTTCATTTCTACATTTTCGAAGAGTCTATTGGGCATACATAGCCCTCCTTGTTAAAGTTCTAGTTGTTAGTTGAATACTTTATTTCCGAAATTAGTATAATGACAATATTAAATATTGTCAAATGTGAATGTGGTCAGGAATATTTTATTCGCCGTCGCTCATAAAATTTCACGACCCTGGCTCGCGATTTCTCGTGCTCTCGAAATATCGCTCCGCCTTCCACCTACACGAAAAAACACCCAGCAGTGGGTGTTTTTTCTGTTCAGTGGACCTAAGGAGACTCGAACTCCTAACATCCTGCTTGCAAAGCAGGCGCTCTACCAATTGAGCTATAGGCCCGTATTACTAACTCCGCTATTATTCCACATCTTCATCTTCCTGCCAAATAAAAAGAAGGGCCTCACATGTGTGAGACCCTTCGGGTCGGTTGGCTGGTCGATTAGGCGACCAGCTCGGCGAATTCTTCTTCGAGACTCGCCGCTTCGTCGGCGAGGCGAGCCGCTTCGCGAGCATTGTGCTCGGCTTGGGCACGTCGCGAGGCCTCGGCTTGCGCTTCTGCTCGTGCCTTGATCTTGTCGATCTCCGCGCGATTATCGCGTTCCTCCTTCTTGCGGAGGCGAGCCTTGTGCTCGGCGGAGATCTGGTCCAGGCAGTTTTCCGCCGCCTGGTAGAGACGCGAGGCCTCTTCCAGATCAAAACGGTCATCCCGGCGCGCATGCTCGTTGATCGCGTCAATCTTCTTGTTCATCCGATCAAGTAGATCTTTCGGCACTCCCGCTTCTCGAGCTCTCTCTATCTCGTTGAGGAAGTACTTATCCGGCGAATTCCGGAAGTACATCCGTTGACGATTACAGAGGGAATTAAGGGCCCATTCGGCCCGCTCGCCGGCAACTTGGAAGTTGGCCGCTCGAAAGGCAGTGATCGCGTCCTGCAACGCCACATGGATGTCTTCCACAATCCGGAAGGAGTGGAACCGCGGGTGTTCCGAGGAGCCCTTGCCGGTCACAGCCTGCATCTCCCGCTTGAGCTCGGTGAGCACTTCGCGGAAGGACGTCTCGTTGTACTGTTTCTTTTCTTTCTTTTGGTACGTGGCCATGACTGGTGGCCTCCTTTTGGTTTACTACCTGCGGTTTTTCGCCTAGAAACAACAATGTACTACTGTCTTATATTATACACAAAACAACACTTTTGTCAAGTATTAATTATCGACTCCGTCTTAGGGTCTTTTCTAGTGTGGCGCGGACGGCGGGGGTGAAGAAGAGGGTCGTTAACTTAGCCCGGGTGGCGAGGTCGCCTTGGATGAGGGTGGTGAGAGGTAAGCCGGTCTCGGTGCGGATTACTCGATCAACGTGGGCTAAAGTAATAGCGCGTAAGCTGCGCGTCTTTTTGTTCTTCTCATTGTTCTCCAGGGCGGTGGCGAGGGCTATCACCTCGCTGGCTTGGTTTAAGATTGGTCCACCCGAGACCCCAGACTTGGCGGCGGTGGAGGGGGCAAGGACTAATAAGTCGGCTTGAGGCTTAATAAACGAGCGGATGCTGGTGATAGTGGAAGTGGCGTAAGCGAGAGTTAATTTGCTCTTAACTTTATCGAAGTTTAAATTCTCGGCCGGGTAACCGGCAATACCTACCATTTCACCTTCCTTCAAGCTCTGAATGTTTAATAAATTAGCCAGAGGGAGAGATTTGAAGTTGAGGAGAGTGGATTTATTTTTAGCCCCCGTAATATAGAGCAGGGCAAAGTCGCGCTCGCCGGTACCCACCTTCTCGGTCTTCTTACTTACCGAGTTGGTGTAAGTGCTAATCCAGTTGGGCGAGATGTAGAGGAGAGAGGCCTCGTATTGGGCGACGGCCGGAGAGCCGGCGCGGACATAGCAATTACCTTTACTCTTGTCGTTCTTGCCTGCCAGGAGGAAGAATTGCCCCACATGGGCATTGGTGAGGATCACGCCGCGATTATCAATAATTACTCCCGAGCCGGTAGTACTCATCGTCTTGCCACCAATCTTAATCCGACAATAAAGATTAACTGTGGCGTCCTTAATATTCTGCGGAGCCTCTTCCGCGGAGGAGGTGAGAGGGGAGATAACAAGAATTAAAGACAGAATAATTAAAAAATATTTTTTAGGCATGATTTATATTATAAATTTTCTTTAATTATAACCAAAAATAAGTATCAAATAAGTATATAATGATCGCAAAAATAATATTTGCAATAATAAAAACAACAGGGTTGTCCATTGAAAATTTTTTCTTTGTTTGAGTAACTTGAGTATGAAATATGTTGCCTTTAGCAATTAAATTTTCCCCTTCATTTTGTATACCAATATCAAATCCACTAATAAAATTATCTTTAAGGATGGTGCCTTTAGCTGTGTTTAGAATAGCAATAGTATGTTTATTTTTTTTATCCATATGTGGACTCGAGGGGACTTGAACCCCTGACCCCTCCCATGCCATGGGAGTGCTCTACCAGCTGAGCTACGAGCCCTTATTTAGAACTTTCTTTAAAAACCTTCTACCTGCCGCAGTCTTGAGATATACTTCTCTCTTTCTCGCCTCATTTAAAGTATCAAATTCTTCCGAATATACAAGACTTGGGTTATCCATAAAACGGGTGGTTTTAGTATGTCCTGATCTATGTTCTTTTAGTCTTCTACTTAGATCACTTGTAAAACCTTTATAGAATTTGCCTTGGCTATCTTTGAGCACATAAGCAAAGTATTTCATATTTTACCAAATGAGCCCCGCCTGAACGACTTCAGTCGGGCAGGTAAGGGCCCTAAAATTACTTTGCTAATTTAACACGGCTCTGATAGATTGTGAAGCATGTTGCAAGAATTTATTCTCCGCCAAATGCTGCGCAAGGCCGGCGCTCCTGAGCCAGTGGTTAACAAGGCCATTGAGGGGATTAAAAAG
>JAGORB010000013.1 GCA_018063065.1 Minisyncoccota bacterium | reverse complement strand
ACTAATTGGAAGGTGGTATACCCCTTAATTATTGCTGCCGGTATGGGCCTGGGCGTGCTCAATGAGATTGTGGAGTTTATGGCGGTGGTCATCTTCCCCAATACTGGAGTGGGCGGATACTACAATACGGCCATTGATTTAATCTTCAACACCTTCGGCGCTATCGCCGCCGCCTTCTTCATCCATTATTATTATCGAGCCCGCCGACCTTGACATAAGGGGGTCAATAAGGGAGTAATAAGGGTAGTGTGAAGGATCTTTTATAACCAACCAACATCTTCCTAATGGAAGAGGAGGATATTACTGTGGGTTTGAAGGTAGTCACTTTTGGAGGGGGTAACGGCCATAAGCAAAACTTACTCGCTTTAAAGATGATGAAGATGGTAGAAGAAATTACGGCCGGTTGTCCGGGTACGGATAATGGTAAATCAACCGGAGAGCTGTGTGATTTCTATGGTCTACACACTTCTTTGGGAGATACGAACCGTTGTTATGCCGCCTTGACCCCATACCCTTATGTTGCTCAGGGCTTACTTAACAGGCCGGCTACTGGTCCCTTCAAGGGACATCCCGGCGGTAATGCATTGTTGACGTACTTGTTGACGGCGGGTGGGACACTTGAACAATCTCTAGAAGCAATGAGACAAATGTGCGGACTAGGGAAGCATCGAGTGTTCCCCGTGACTGGAGAGCGAACCACTTTAGTAGCCACTCTCCCTAACGGTAAGAAGATCAAGGGAGAGTCAGCCATTGATAAATTGGCTGATAATGAGCTGTGGGATGCCTCTCTTCACGGAATTGTAAACATTGAACTTGAGCCTGAAGTGCCCGCCCTACCGGCATTCATTAGGGCGATTGAGGAGGCGGATTGGATAATAATCTGCCCGGGAGATTTTTACACCAGTATTATCTCCACCCTGCTTCCGCTTGGGATCAGGGAGGCCCTGGCTCGTGCTCGGGCTAGGATTATCTACATTATGCCGCTGATGACCAAGAGGGGAGAGACGGACGGCTACACCTTCGAGACCTTCCGGGATAAAATCCAACCTTATCTAGGAGATAGGGCGGCAGATTTCATCATTGTGAACAGTGCTCCGATCTCGAAGAAGGCCCTGAAGGCTTACGAGAATGAGCACAAAAGGCCTCCTGTTTTGGTCACCACCGATCAGGACTTTACCATCCAGTCGCGAGTGATGATGGAGACTCCAGAGGGACACCTCTGTCATGACCCGGATTTACTCGCCAGCGAGCTGGAGATGATCTTCAAGAAGAATAGCCCTGTATTGGTTAGTTAGGAGATGGACCCGCCGCTTCACCCAGGTGAAGCGGCGGTTTTTCTTTCTCCCTCACGCTTTTGTTATAATCTAGGCTCATGACCCAGAAGGAAGCTTTAAATATTTTAAAAACGGGCGCCAATATCTTCCTCACTGGTGAGCCGGGGAGTGGTAAGACGCACACGGTTAATGAGTATGTTAAGTACTTGCGCGAGCACGGTGTGGAGCCGGCCATTACCGCCGCCACCGGTATTGCCGCCACTCACTTGGGTGGAGTGACCATTCACTCTTGGAGCGGCTTAGGGATCAAGTCTCATCTTGATCGTTATGAGTTGGATCGTCTCGGCAGTAATGAGCCGGTGGTTAAGCGCTTGCGCGCGGCGCGAGTGCTTATTATTGATGAGATCTCGATGCTCTCCGCCGAGACCTTGGATATGGTGGAGGCAATTTGTCGGGAGGTGCGAGGCTTGAATGAACCATTTGGTGGACTCCAAATAATTTTAGTCGGCGACTTCTTCCAACTCCCGCCGGTGTCTAAGCGCGGATCGCAATCTCGCTTTGCTTATCAATCAGAGAGTTGGCGACATTTTAAATTAGTAACTTGTTATCTGGATGAGCAGTATCGCCAAGATGACCAGCACTTACTGGCAGTGCTAAATGCCATTAGACGGCAAACTTTAACCGACACTCATAAGTCTCACTTGCGGGAGCGCCAACAATTCCCGATGGTGCCGCCGGATATTACCAAACTTTATTCTCATAATGAGGATGTAGATACGGTTAATAATGAGGAGTTGGGTAAGATTAAGGGCACAGAGAATAAATTTAAGATGGATAGTTATGGCAAGGAGGCGGTGGTGGCGGGACTCAAGCGCGGCTGTCTCTCGCCGGAGGAGCTTAAACTGAAGGTGGGCGCAGTGGTGATGTTTACTAAGAATAATCAGAAGAGTGGAGTGGTTAATGGTAGCTTGGGAGTAGTAGAGAGCTTCAGTGGTTTTGAGCGCTTGCCCCAAGTGCGCTTGCGCACCGGCGAGCTGGTGCTTGCCGAGACGGCCGAGTGGATTGTGGAGGAGAATGGTAAGTTGTTGGGTCGGATCAATCAGGTGCCCTTGCGCTTGGCCTGGGCGATGACCGTGCACAAGAGTCAGGGCTTGAGCTTGGATGCGGCGGTGATGGACTTATCAAGAGTGTTTGAATTTGGCCAAGGTTATGTGGCGCTCTCGCGAGTGCGCCGCTTGGACGGACTTTATTTGTTAGGCCTTAATGAGCAGGCCTTGCGAGTGCATCCAGAAGTTTTACAAAAAGATGAGAGCTTCCGCGCGGCCTCCGCGGAGGCCGCGCGGGCCTTCAACGCCATTGAGACTGATGATCTTAAATTGATGCACCATAATTTTATTAAAACGATTAGTTACGCTTCACCTATTACTAAAAAGAAGCGCCCCGTTGCCAAGAAGTAAGTTGGATTGTCAGACCATATATTCTATGCTAGTTTTGCTGTGGATTTGGGCTTTGTAAATAAGGCATTAACTAAACAAGGGAGATATACAATGCGTCTTGCGTCTTTAATTAGTGGTAGTGGTTCAACGATGGCTCGGACCTTGCAGGCAGTGAAGAGTGGAGAATTATTGGGAGCAGAAATGGCCTTGGTTATTGCCAGTAAATCCACTGTAGGTGGAATTGAGAAAGCGCGTTTGGGTGGTTTGGCCCAAGAACAGATCGTGGTGATAAATCCGAGAGATTTTCCCCACCCAGACTCTTTTGGTCAGTCTATCTTGGATCATTGTCGCGAACATTCAATTGACCTGATTCTTCAACAGGGATGGCTACCTCTAACGCCGGAAAAGGTGATCAAGAGTTACTCGGGGATGATTATTAATCAGCATCCGGGCGCCCTGGATCCTGGTAATTTGTGGGATTTTGGCGGCAAACATATGCATGGCCGGGCCGTTCATTGTGCCCATATTTTGTTTGCCAAGCTTACCAATAGCAATTGGTTTACCGAGGCTACTGTTCACTATGTGGATCCAGAATTCGACAAAGGCTCGGTGATTGGCCGGGTGCCTATAAAGATTGATCCCAAGGATGATCCGCTTAGTCTGGCCGAGAAATTGCTACCAGTAGAGCACGCTCTGCAGATTAAAGTGATCCGATCTTTTGTTGAGGGTAAAGTGGAAGTTTTGAAAAGACAAAAGCCTTTAATAAAGTTTGACTATTTTCCTCAGATTAAACAGGCTAAGTATCTTGCTCATCTGGTATTCCCCAACGGTTAGATCAGAAAAGTTTTTGAGCTCAAGCCAAACATCTTTCAATGTTTGGCTTTTAATAATCATTGCAAAATATAAATTTTTCAGTATAATTGTAAAACTTATGAAGCTCTCCATCCCACACCGGCGCCAACTTACCGATTACATGTGCGGTCCAGCCACCCTCCAGATGGTGCTGGCCTTTTTAGGTGAGCAGAAGACTCAACGCTCGATCCGCAAGTTGATGATGGTCTCGCCTAAGGAATTGCAAACCAAGTCGGCTGATAATAATAAGATGGTTAGAGCCATTCAACGCGCCGGCTTCTACGCTTATGTTAATGATCACTCCAATATTGATGAGTTAAAATCTTTCATCAACCAAGGTTATCCGGTGGTGATTAATTATATTGAGCCATCTAATGATGACGGTCACTTCGCGGTGGTGAAGGGTTATAATCCATTGCTTAAAACGATTATTTTAAACGACCCGTGGAATGGCGATGATTTCACCTTCTCGGAGAAGGAGTTTATTGAGCGTTGGCACCCCAAGTGGTGGCGAGCCAGCGAGGGTTATAAGGGGCATTGGTTAATGGTGGCCTCACGGGCGCCCATTAATGTGGGCCGATTACACTCACCGTACAAATATACCAAGCCAGATAAAAAGTCTCCCGCCAAATAAATTTATGACTACCAATAATATTAAAGAAGCCGCACCCCTTATCTGGACTGAAATTGAGAAGGCTCAGAGTATTCTTTTACACTGTCATCTTAATCCTGATTCAGATTCAATCGGCTCGGCTATGGCTACTCGCCAGATTTTACTTAACCTCGGTAAGAAGGTGGTAGTGATAAAGGGGGATTCTGATCTGCCTAAGTGGGCCCCTTTCTTGCCGGGAGGAGATCAGATTGAACTTAAGAATTATTTTGAAGTGGATTTAAATGAATTTGACCTCTTTATTTCTCAAGATAGTTCTGATTTGGAGCGTATCTCCAGAATAAAAGAAATTGTTTTTCCTGATAGTTTGCGAGTCATCAATATTGATCATCATGCCAGTAACACCAATTACGGTCACATCAATTTAGTCCCCACAGATCGACCGGCTACCTCACAAATATTATTTGAATTGTATAAGGAGTGGGGAGTAGGAATCACTAAGCCGGTGGCTCAATGTTTGATGGCTGGCATCAATTCCGATACGGGTGGCTTTATTCATCGGGGGACTAACAGTCTTACTTTTGCCGTCGCCGCAGAGTTGGCCACTATTGCTCCTGATTTTTCTGATTTATTAAATTCTATTTACGGAGTAGCTAGTTTGTTACGAATGAAATTTATGGGACAAATGATGTCCGGGATTGAACTGTTTTTTGATGGCCGAGTGGCGATGGCAACTATGTCTTATAATGATTTTTCTCAATTAAAATTACCCAGCAAACAAGAGATTAAACAAACTGGCCTCTCAAATATGATTAGAAATATTGAAGGTGTCCTCATTAGTTTTATTTTGGTGGAAGATGAGCCGGGAGTTACCGGAGTCTCAGCTCGTTCTAGAAATGGAGAGAAGTATGACGTCGCCAAATTGTTGGGCGAGTTTGGAGGAGGTGGTCACAAAGCGGCAGCCGGAGCCCAAATTAAAAAACCATTAGCTGAAGCCAAGGCCGATTTAATAGTGGCCTTGACGCGTTTGTTACAATAAAGATATGACCTTAGTAATAATTGGAGTAATGGCGAGCCTCGCCGCCTTCGGCGGCGGATTATTGGCGTTTCGGTTTCAGGATAGGTTGCATTTAATTTTAGGATTTTCGGCTGGCGCCGTCTTGGGGGTAGCCTTTTTAGATTTAATCCCTGAGGTAATTGAAATTGCCGGCGATGCTCATGTAGCGCTTACGGCCATTATGGGAGCCTTCTTGGTTTATATGATTCTTGATCGATCGCTATTTTTACACCCCCACGATGATCATTGTCACAATGAGGCTCATACCCAAAGTCAAAATCGAGGTCGTTTTGGAGCTAGTAGTTTATCTTTACATAGTTTCTTAGATGGTGCGGCTATCGGTATTGCCTTCCAAGCGGCACCAGCTTTGGGAATGGCGGTGGCTATCGCCATCTTCGCTCACGGTTTTTCTGACGGTATTAACACGGTTACAATTATTCGTCGTCATGGCGGAGGGAAAAAAGAAGCTGTAAAATGGTTGGCTCTGGATGCCCTCGCTCCTCTGGCGGGAGTTATGTCCACCTTTTTATTTACCGTTTCTGAATCAACTCTCGGATTTGTGCTGGCCCTTTTTGCCGGCTTCTTCTTATATTTAGGGGCTAGTGATTTATTGCCCGAGAGTCATCATGGCCACAAAACACATTGGACTACCGTTATGACCATTTTTGGGGTTATGGCAATTTATTTTATGGTGGGTATATTACATGTCTAGATTACGATCACTGATATTTATAATTGCTTTGATTTTGGTGGTTGGGGTACCAACCGTTGAAGCCCAGACTTTACAGTCTGACTTAAAAGCGATCTATCGGGCGGAAGTAATTAAAATAACTTCCCAAAACACCAAGATCTTACCCGGTACTGATGCCACCTTTGAGAATCAGACTCTAGAGATAAAAATTATTACTGGTCCGGAGAAGGGGAAGGAATTAACTTTAGAAAATGATTATCAGCCATTAGAGATTGGCGACAAGTTTTTTATCCAGGTAATAAATCTGGACGGAATGCCGGCCTATAGTATTAGTGATCCCGATCGGCGCTGGCCTCTGGTTGTTTTAAGCCTATTATTTGTATTTATAGTCTTGGTCTTTGGTGGGTGGCAAGGGTTGCGATCATTAGTATCTTTGGTCGGATCTTTGGCGGTGATTATTTTTATTTTGATTCCGTGGCTTATGTCTGGCGCTGAGCCGGTAATGGTTAGTTCGGTGGTGTCGGTGATAATCTTAAGTCTAGCCATCTTCTCTACTCACGGCTTTAATAGGCAATCAGCATCGGCCTTAATGGGGACGGTAGCAGCGGTGGTTATTACTGGGGTGGTCGCCGCCGTTGCCGTGTCGGCTACCAAGTTAACTGGCCTAGCGGCGGATGAGGCGGTGTATCTTAATTTAGGCACAGCGGGGGAGCTCAACTTTAGGGGTTTATTATTAGGGGCGATGATTATTGGTATGTTGGGCGTGCTTGATGATATTGCTGTTACTCAAGCCTCGGTGGTCGCCGAGCTTAAACATGCGTTACCATCTGCCTCGGGTAAAGATATTTACGGTCGAGCCATTAAGGTTGGTCGAGAGCATGTGGGAGCACTGGTTAACACTTTAGTCTTGGCTTATGCCGGTAGCTCCTTGCCGCTACTCCTCTTGTTTTCCTTGTCCGACTTTAGCCCCTTCCTTATTATTAACCGAGAGATTTTTACCGCTGAGATTGTAAGGACTCTAGTGGGTAGTATCGGGCTTATTCTAACTGTGCCCTTGAGTACCGCTTTGGCGGTATGGTTGGTGCCGGCGGGTGAGGGGCATCATCACCATCATTAAACGCTTGACAATTTAGGCTCTAAGGCATAAGATATGGTTATAAATTAGCCGCCCGCCAGGGCGTTTTTAATTACCAAAAATATGAATTTACTCACTTATTTAAAGGAGACTCGGGCGGAATTAACGCATGTTAATTGGCCCACTCAACGCCAGACCATTGCTTACACTTTGGTGGTTATTGGTATCTCGGCGGTCGTGGGTGTGCTCTTGGGTGGCTTCGATTTTATTTACACTTCACTTATTAAACTTATTATTTAATTATGGCGCGACAAGAACTTAATCAGGGGCGCAATTGGTACGCCATCCACACTTACTCTGGCTATGAGAATGCGGTGGCTCGTAACTTAAAGCAACGCATTGAGTCTTTAGGGATGGAAGACAAGATCTTCAACGTGCTGGTGCCCACCGAGCAGAAGGTTAAGATTAAGGGTGGCAAGCGCGTAACGGAGGAAGAGAAGATTTATCCCGGTTACGTGTTGGTGGATATGATTGTGACCGATGACTCGTGGTATGTGGTGCGCAACACCCCGCGTGTGACTGGCTTCATTGGTGCCGGTGTAACACCGGTGCCATTAGAGAAGAGCGAGGTGGACAGCTTGTTTGCCCGCATGGGCGAGGGCGGTGTGAAGCACAAGATTGATCTTACTATTGATGAGGCGGTGCAGATTGTGGATGGCCCCTTCAAGGAGTTTGAGGGTAAGGTGAGTGAGATTGATATTGAGCGCGGCAAGGTTAAGGTCTTGGTGTCGATGTTTGGCCGCGAGACGCCGGTGGAACTCGACTTCTTGCAAGTGAAGCGCATTTAATGTATAAACTATAAGCTACTTATATGGCTAAGAAAATAACTAAAAAGATTAAATTACAGATCCCGGCCGGCAAGGCTACCCCGGCACCACCGGTAGGTACCGTGTTGGGCCCAGCGGGTATTAATATTGGTGACTTCGTTCAGAAGTTTAATGCCGCTACCGCCGAGATGGGTGGGAATATTATCCCAGTAGAACTCTCCATTTATGAGGATCGCTCGTTTGACTTTATTTTAAAAACCCCACCAGCCGCCAACTTGATCATGAAGGCGATTGGTATTGAGAAGGGCTCGGGTAAGAACTTGACTGTGAAGGCGGGCAAGATTAGCAAGGCGCAAGTGCGAGCGATTGCCGAGCAGAAGTTGCCCGACTTAACTGCCGCCAGCTTAGAAGCCGCTGACCGGATTATTGAAGGCACTGCCCGTTCGATGGGGGTAGAAGTGAAGTAATAAGCTTCCACCGGCCGGAACGCGACGGCGTGAGGCGGGCCTGCGCAACTTTTCAGCAGAAAAGTATGTGTAGGTAGAAGTTAAATAATAAAATTTACAAAAGTAAAGCAAAAATCCGCCTAAGGCGGATTTTTGCTTTTAACCCATTTTATGTTAGAAATGACCTAGCTCATCAGGAGCTTGAAAACTAAATAAACAACCAGAAATAGAAGGGAGAAATGAGATGTTTGAGATAGAAAAACCCTTAACTTGGGTAGATAACACGGATCCGGCTGTAGTGGCCAAGATGTTCCAGTATAAACTTGACCGTTCTTATGAACGTCCAAGTTTTCTCGACATATTTGCCCAGCAGGCGATCGTTATCTCCAAGCGGTCAACTTGTTTGTTTTATGAGGTGGGAGCAGTTATCTTTACCGATGATATACAACTTTCCTCGGGCTATAACGGAGCGTCGAGGGGCGATGTTGATCCAAGATTCGCCGGGTGTGCGAGAATTGTTGACGGTAAGCTTCAAGAGGGCAAGGGGTTGTGTCGTGGTTCTCATGCAGAACTGAATGCGATTGGAAATCTATCGTCGGGGACGGTTGCCATTAATGATCTTCAGATGATGGTTACTCTTCATCCTTGTTACGGTTGTGCCAAGCAAATCGTTAACAAGAAGATCAAGAAAGTTTACTATATTTGGGAGTATGGTCGTGAACCAGAAGTAAATAAGTATCTTCTTGATCTAGGTATTGAGGTTGAGAAGTATGACTCCCATTTCCTTCAGCGGTGGATTGACCGCAATGGCTATGATCCTATTGGTTTGAAGCATAGGGGATCACGGTAAAATATACCTAACAAGGAGATTGTATGCGAAAAGTGGAACGACTCCAGCAGGTGGTTGAGCGATTTGGGTCGGAGTTTGTTCTACCTTATCGCGTCTGTCACTCCTGGGGAAAAATCGAAGAAGCAGTTCGTGAATTTGAATCTCAAGGTCAAACTTGGGGAGTGAGAACAGACTTCGCTACTGGTTTCCAGCAAGGTTTCGATTTGCCATTTGAGCTTCATGGGACATTAGAAAAAGTGAGGGCCATGTGGGATAAAAATGGTTCCGAACTGGAGTACATCGTTTCCTGGAATATTTTGGCTAATCACTGCCAGGCAGTAGCTATTGTCGTGGATGAGGAACATATGTTTTTTGAGTATAACCCGTTTGAACCGGAGATTGCTCAACGAGACATGTATAAGAATCCCGATAATCTCCGGCATCTGATCGTTGGTCCATTCCGTCGATCTTACTTGCCCCACCGGCAATATTCTTTCCGAGTTTTTCAACTGGAAGATCCGTTGGTTAGAAGTTTGTGCTTCGATATCATTTATCAATTGGGCCTTAAGCCCAGTGATGAGGAAGTAACTTTCACAGTCCGCTCGCCGGACAAGAAGGTGATTATCTGGTAACAATAATCCCCCGAGCGCGCATGCGCGCTCGGGGGTGATTTTTTGTTTCGGAATTTACACCTTACGATACTTGGTCTGGACCACTTCGGTGCCGTCCGCGATTTTCTCGATCGTGTAATCGGAGAAAATTAGCGGGCAAACAGCCTTCATAATGTAACAGATCTTCACACCGAGTCGACGGATCTCGACTTCGGCCGTTTTCTCGGCCCGCATCTCCATCACGTGGCGCCACGATCTTACGTTACCAGTGATGAACATGTGAGTCTCGGTCTCGTTGGGGAGTACAGATCGAGCAGTTTGTTGGACCTTCTTGCGGAGATCGGTCTTAGCTTCGCCGCTCAAAATTTCTGATCCGGCTTGCTGGATGTCCATCAAGACCTCGGCGACCACATTGTATTCCTCGGCGTACTGGTCGATCCGTTGTTCAAACCGGTCATGGAGTTTTGGATTACCATCGTACTCGGGACGTTCCACGAAACGGAGAACTTTTCCCGAGACATAACGTTGGGAAAGTTGTGAGAAGGCGAATCCTGCTCGGTGGCGGACCAACTCGTGGGTGAGACTGCGCGAAATACCGTACAGAAACAACGTGATGTTTACATGTTCCATTACGGATCCATGACCAGATTCCTTGATGTGATCGAGGTATTTTTGGGCCTGATCGTTCATTGAGCGCCTTGGTCCGTAGCTGGCATAACAAGCTTGCCCAGCTGCCTTGATTAGCTGATCACCCGCGCTTAATTTCACCGGATCGTCGAGATATTGAGCAAAATCCAATTCCTCGCCAAACCCAAGTAGGAATGGTCGCATCCCTTCAAGATTAACTACGGGCTGAGCGATGAGGACCACCCCCGGTTCTTGTAAGTAGGGGGTGCCATTTCTGGTGCGATGAACCCCCGCGTGATAAGCGATTAGTCCACTCACTATTTCTCTCCTTTTTTCTATATGTAGACCCAATTGTCTGACCTCATTTCTAGCTTAAAACGGGGGAATGTGCAAATATGATGGATAAATAATAAATGAAAGATAAAAGGATAGAGGAGTTGATTAAGGAGGAGGGGCAGCGGCAGAAGGCGGTGGTTAATCTTATTGCCTCGGAGAATTATGTCTCTAAAGATGTGCTGGAGGCCCTGGGCTCGGAGTTAACTAATAAATATGCGGAGGGTTATCCCGGCAAGCGTTATTATGGTGGCAATAAAGTGGTGGATAAGATTGAGGAGGAGTGCCAAGAGAGAGCGCTTAAACTTTTTAATCTTAATACGGCAGATTGGGCCGTGAATGTGCAACCCCTGTCTGGCTCGCCAGCCAACTTGGCGGTTTATTCAGCTTTGGTCCCACCTGGGGGGAAGATTATGGGCATGAGCTTGTCGGCTGGTGGACACTTAACACATGGGCAGAAGGTCTCGGTGACCGGCAAGATCTGGCAACAAGTGCCTTATGGTGTGGATAAAGAAACTGGTTTAATAAATTATGACGAGGTTAAAGATCTCGCAATTAAAGAGAAGCCTCATCTTATTGTGGCCGGCTTCACCGCTTATCCGCGAGTAGTGGAGTGGGCTAAGTTTAGAGACATTGCTGATGAGTGTGGAGCGGTGTTGATGGTAGATATGTCGCATGTCGCCGGCCTGGTGGCCGGCGGGGCCTACCCATCACCCTTCCCTTACGCTGATGTGGTTACGACCACCACGCACAAAACTTTGCGGGGTCCACGGGGTGCTCTCATTTTTTCGGCTCGCCGACCCCTTAAAATTCTCCCGGACCATGAGGGGAAGTCGAATTTAAAGGGGATCGGCTCGCCTAAAATTTCTTTACTTAATGAGGCGATAGACAAAGCCGTTTTTCCTGGCCTGCAAGGTGGTCCGCATCTTAATCAGATAGCGGCAGTGGCAGTCGCTTTAAATGAGGCCATGACGCCTGAATTTAAACAATACGCCGAGCAAGTGATTAAGAATGCAGGGGCTTTAGCGGGTGAACTTTCTCGTCTGGGTTGGAAGATTATTTCTGGTGGCACTGACTCGCATCTAATCTTGATGGACACTTGGATGGAGGGCAGTGGATTATCTGGCAAGGTGGCGAGTGAGAAGTTGGAGGCGGCGGGGATTATCGTCAATATGAATGCCATCCCCGGCGAGACGCGCTCGCCCATGGATCCCTCCGGTATTCGTCTCGGCACTGCGGCCGAGACCACTCGCGGTAAAACAGCAGAAGACATGATTAAATTAGCGCAGAAGATTGATCAGATTTTAAAAAGTTAAAAATAATTTTATGGATTTCAAAACTTATCAGAAGGATTCTCGTCAGACGGCTAAATATATTGAGGCGGGGAGTAATTTTATTTATCCTACCTTGGGCTTGGCTAGTGAAGCGGGGGAGGTGGCCGGCAAGGTTAAAAAGATTATGCGCGATGATGGCATGAATGTGTCGGAGGAGAAGCGCGAGCAAATTAAGGACGAGCTAGGTGATGTCTTGTGGTACGTAGCCCAAGTGGCGACGGAATTTAATTTGGATCTGGAAGAAATTGCTAAAAATAATTTAGACAAACTGTTGTCCCGGATGGAGCGCGGCGTCTTGGGTGGCTCAGGAGACAATCGTTAGATCGTGTTAAAATGGCTTCATTGATGGTTAATAAAGAGGTAAAACAACTTATTGAACAAGCGCTCGCGGACCTCTCGCTTAAGGTGGAGGGCTTTAGTGTGGAGCGGCCGGGCGAGAGCAAGAATGGCGATTACGCTAGCAATGTGGCCTTGGTGGCCTTCCGGCAAATGGCCGAGAAGATGAATGGTCAGACTAACACCATTAAGGTGGCGCGGGGCGGGATGGAATTCTTCGATAATCCGCAACAGCTGGCCGATAAGATAATCGAGAAGATTAAAGGGGTTAAGCATCCGGCGATTTTAAACATGGAGTCGGCCGGCGCCGGATTTATTAATTTTTATTTGAATCCGGAATTCTTGCTAGAGCAGGTTAAGAAAGTTTTAGAGTTGGGTGATAAATATGGCGTTGGTACCGATGTGGCCGGATACAAAGTAATGGTGGAGTACACTGATCCTAATCCGTTCAAGATCTTCCACATTGGTCACCTATTACCCAATGTGATTGGTGAGTCACTTAGCAATATTGCCGAGGCTAATGGGGCGGAAGTGAAGAGGGCTTGTTATCAAGGTGATGTGGGCTTGCATGTGGCCAAGGCCATTTATGGTTTAAAGAATGGTCAGAGTTTGTTTGAGGCTTATGCTTATGGTCACAAGATGTCTGAAGAGAGTGAGCCGGCCAAGCTTGAGATTATTGAGCTTAACAAAAAGATTTATAGCCGGGAAGATGCCGAGGTTAATAAACTTTATGATGCCGGCAAGCAAGAGAGCCTGGATTATTTTGAGCAGATGTATAAGAAGTTGGGCACCAAGTTTGACTATTACTTCTTTGAGAGTGAGGCCGGACCGTTTGGTAAGAGAGTCGTGGAGGAACATCAAGATATTTTTAAAGTGGGGGAGCGTGGCGCGGTGGTGTATGAGGGCGAGCAAGACGGCTTGCATACAAGAGTGTTTATTAACTCGGAGGGCTTGCCTACTTATGAAGCCAAGGAATTGGGCTTGGCTAAAATTAAGTATGATAAGTATCCGTATGATTACTCGATTGTGGTTAGTGCCAATGAGATTAGTGAGTACTTCAAGGTCTTACTGGCAGTGATGAGGAAGATTCTTCCGGACTTGGCTAATAAAACTCGTCATGTCTCGCATGGGATGTTGCGCTTACCAAGTGGTAAAATGTCTTCTCGCACGGGGAATGTCATTGCCGCTGAAGATTTATTAAATGAAGTTAAGTCTAAAATTAAAGAGAAGATTAAAGATAATAATCTAACTGATGAAGTTTTAACCCAAATTGCCGTGGGGGCGGTTAAGTACTCGATTTTAAAGCAGGACTCCAGTAAGGATATTATTTTTGATTTTGATAAGTCGTTGTCATTTGAAGGAAGTTCCGGCCCATATTTGCAATACACCTTCGCTCGCACGCAGTCGGTATTAGATAAAGCCAAAAATGAAAAGATAGAAATAAAACTGGATAAGCCGGAAGAAGTGGGAGAGATAGAAAAGTTGCTGGTTCGTTATCCGGAGGTGGTATATCGGTCTGGTGAAGAGTTGGCGCCACATCATCTTGTAACTTACCTAACTGAGTTGGCCAGTAGTTTTAACGCTTATTACGCTAATAATAAGATTGTGAGTGAGGAAGAAAATTCCGCTTATCGCGTGGCCTTAACTGCGGCCGTGGGCCAAGTGTTAAAAAATGGTCTCAACTTGCTGGGTATTGTGGCACTTGATAGGATGTAATAAAAGAGAGGAGATCTTTAATGACTCATCAGTGCTATTGTATTTGCCATAGTATGAGTGGAGTCCAACATGTGGTGGCCTGTTGTCATGCGTGTGAGTTCTGCCACGCTCGCATCATTATGGGAGGGATGGAGAATCATCTAGAGAAGTGTGAATTGGCAAAATTACATGCTCAGCTGGATGAAGAGCGACGGTCAGCTACTTCTGCCACCAAGAATCGGCTTTCATATTGTGCCGATAAATAATTAAATCCTCCATCCGCGCGCCCGTCGGGCGCGCTATTTTAATACAAAAAGAAAGCGCGCACCGGAGAGTGCGCGCGGGCCCGACCATTATCTTAGTCAAAAATGGCTCGGAAGTAGTCCTTGTTATCGATCCGTGGCAAATCGAATTTAATAAAATTCTCAAACTCGGACATAGGGATCTTCATTGGACACTCCGTTTTTCCTTCGGGTACTTCCGGCTCGTATCCATCCTCTTCCGGACTGTAGTCGTGTAGACCCTCTGTAACTTCTGGGGTCAATTGGTTCACAACCAGTTTAATCCGCAGGTCCATGAAGTCTACCAGGACTTCTTTAAGATGGGCGTGCTTCTCCTCGGTAGTACCATTGACCATGGTCTCTTTGTGAAGTGGTAAGACCCGGCCGCAGAAGACAACCACTAATTCATCGCAATGAGGGCATGGCCCAACAATGATGGCTCCTAGAGGAGGGAGCATGATTTGGCCCCTGGTGCCACAGTGGGGACATTTGACTTCAACCATTGAAAGCATGGCAACCTCCTTTCGAGATTATTATTTATGAGAACATTTAGAGAACTCTGTCTAGATTATAGTGAATTGCCGGAGAATTGTCAAACATGTTATACTCTTAAAATTATATGGCGGAAAATAAAGAAGACAACTTAAAGTCAGAAGTGGCTAAGAGGGAGGAGGAGGTCCTCGCTTTCTGGCAGGAGCACAAAGTCTTTGAGGCGAGCGTGGAACGCGAGCCGGCTAAAGGTGAGTTCGTATTTTATGATGGCCCCCCCTTTGCCACCGGCACGCCGCACTTTGGCCACTTACTACCCACCTCGCTTAAGGATGCTATTCCGCGCTTCCAGACCATGCGCGGTTACCGCGTGCGTCGTCGTTGGGGTTGGGATTGTCATGGCTTGCCGGTAGAGAATGTGGTGGAGAAGGATCTCGGCTTTAAGAGCAAGAAGGATATTTTAGACTTCGGTATTGATAAGTTCAACTCTGCCGCTCGCGAGTCGGTCTTGCGTTACGCCAAGGAGTGGCGCGAGGTCATCCCGCGCCTGGGTCGCTGGGTAGACATGGACAATGATTATAAAACGATGGATCCGTCTTATACCGAGACGGTGTGGGGCGTGTTTAAGAATCTTTATGATCAAGGTTTAATTTATGAGGGTTATAAGAGCATGCACATTTGTCCGCGTTGCGAGACCACCCTCTCCAACTTCGAGGTTAATCAGGGTTATAAGGATATTGTGGATTTATCGGCAACGGTAAAGTTTGAGCTCGCCGATGAACCAGGGACCTACTTGTTGGCTTGGACCACTACGCCTTGGACCTTGCCGGGCAATGTGGCCCTAGCCATTAATCCCACCTTCACTTATGCCAAGGTAGAGCATGAAAATCATTTTTATATTTTAGCCGCCGACAGAGTAGAGGCAGTGTTTGGCCCAGAAGCCAAAGTAGAAAAAACTTTCCCCGGTTCTAAATTGGTGGGGGAGAAGTATCAAACTATTTTTGATTATTATCTTAAGGAGGGTCGAGTGGTGGCGGGCGACTTTGTGGTGCTGGAAGAGGGGACCGGAGTAGTGCATATTGCGCCGGCCTTCGGCGATGATGACTATCAACTCTGTCAGCAAGAAGATTTACCATTCGTACAGCATGTTAATATGGACGGCACTTTTAAAGCTGAGGTCACCGACTTTGCCGGTCTTAAAGTTAAGCCTAAAGGCAATCATCAAGAGACGGATAAATTAATTTTAAATAAATTAAAAGAGGAAGATAAAATTTTTGAGATTAAAGCTATCACTCACTCTTATCCGCATTGTTGGCGCTGTGAGACGCCACTCTTAAATTATGCGACCAGTTCGTGGTTTGTGAAGGTAACGGCCATTAAAGATAAACTCGTGGCCGCTAATAAGAAGGTTAATTGGCAGCCCGAGCATATTAAAGAGGGTCGCTTTGGCCGGTGGCTGGAGGGCGCTCGCGATTGGGCGATCTCGCGCTCGCGCTTTTGGGGTGCGCCGCTCCCAGTGTGGAAGTGTGAAGACTGCGAGGAATTGAAGGTTATTGGCAATCTAGCCGACCTCTCACTTCATTTACCACCTTCTAATAATGAATATATTTTAGTCCGTCATGGTGAGTCAGAGAATAATGTGGTTAATCGCATCAGTAGTTTGGCGGAGAATAAAGATCATCTCACGATCGCCGGCCAAGAAGCGGTGGCTAATCTAGCCGACGAATTAAAAGATCAAAAAATTGATTTAATTGTTCACTCGGGCTTTGTGCGGACCAAGGAGACAGCAGAAATTTTAGCCCAAGCTCTAGGTCTGACCTCATCACAAGTGATTGAAGACCAATCTTTCGGCGAGCTTAAAGCCGGTGACTTGGAGGGAGGAGAGTGGAAGGATTATTACCAATTCCTTAAAGACAACAACAATAACCCCCTCACTCCCTTACCTAATGGCGAGAGTGTGGCGGCAGTTTTAGAGCGGGTAACGAAGGGTCTTAATAATTTAGAACAGAAGTTTGCCGGTAAAAAGATCATGGTTATTAGTCATGGCTTACCAATTTTTACTTTGATGGCCAAGAGTAATGGGGTAGAAGCAGCCAATCTTTTAGTGGAGCGGGCTAAATTTGGGATGACTAAACACGCTCACGCTTATGACTTGGTGTGGAAGAAGTGGCCCCAAAATGATCGAGGAGAGTTAGATCTGCACCGACCTTATATTGATGAGGTTAGTCTTAAGTGCCAGTGTGGCGGGAGGATGGTGCGGGTGCCGGAAGTGTTTGACTGGTTTGAGTCCGGCTCGATGCCGTACTTTGATAAGCAGAATGGCTTCCCGGCCGACTTTATTG
>JAGORB010000012.1 GCA_018063065.1 Minisyncoccota bacterium | reverse complement strand
GTCTCCCTCTCCGGCCGCGAAAAATCTCCCGACCCCTTTACACTAGCCTCCATTTTAGGAAAAGAGGAGACAATTAAACGATTAAAATTATAAGCAGAAATATACTCTTGCCATGAATCCTGATAACAGAGCTCTCGACAGAACATATTTTATTGCCGGTCCGCCTCGAATTGGGAAGACAACCCTCTCCTATAAATTGGCCGAGAAGATTAAGGGTCATGTGGTATCTACGGATGCTATTAGAAGTGCCGCCAAGAAGGCTAAGGAAGACAAGACCGGGGACCTTTTTAGAACCAATTTCTATAACACTATGTCTGAAGAGGAGTGGTTTAAGATGCATTTAGAACAGCCGGAGATAGTGGTTGAAGATCAAAATAAAGAATCAGTCGCGTTTTGGACCTCGATTGTTTCCTTCTGTAATACCTTCTGTGAAGATTCAGTGAATCATATTGTAGAAGGAGTTCATTTGATCCCGAATTTGGTTGCTAGTATGAAGGATAGACCTGTTCACATTGTGTATGTGGGCAATACCAACCCAGACCACTTCAAGCACATGTTGGAATATAGCCAAAAAAATCCAGAACAAGACTGGATGGCTTCATTGAATTATAGCGAGAAGAAAATTCAGGCCATGAGTAACTTCGTAAGAGAAATGAGCGAATATTTTAAAATTGAAGCGGAGAAATACGGCTTTCCTTATTTTGAAATTAGAGATGATGATTTTGACGGATCGTTAGAAGAGATCTGTGAATTCTTACTAAGATGATTTAAAAAGTTTAGTTAAATATGTCGCCAAATAAACAAAAAATTTTAGAGTTAGAAAAAACGGGGGAGTATGTCTTCCATGGTTCGACCAATGGCGAGATTGAGATCCTGGAGCCACGCCAGAGTACCCATATTGAAGATATTACTAATCTTGACGATGATGGAGAACCAGATGGTTTACCCGCAGTAGCGGCTACCCCCTATGCCGAGATTGCCATCTTTAGAGCGATAGTAAACGGAGCCAACCTTTCTATGCCCCACACCAGTGGTTTTGGTTTCAAACGTGATCATAAGGATCAAATGTATTTTAGAATCCGACCCGAAGAAGCCTTGGATCAAGTTTATGATAATAAAAAGGGTTATGTATATATTTTTAATAAAACAGACTTTGAACCTTATCTGCGCGATGGAGAACCTGATGAAAGTGCTATGGAGTGGCGTTGTTATAAACCCATTAAACCCTTAGAGATTATTGAGGTCACCTCGGCCGATCTACCTCCCAAAAACGAGATCGAGATTTATTAAAACCCCATATTTGACAAGATAGGGGATTAAGGATATATTAACCACGCAGCAAGCTCGAGTGTGGGACCCCTGGCAGACGATTCCCGGCGTCTACCCAGCCCTCCACTCGGGCTTTTTATTTGACACAATCCTAATTTATGTGGTAGAAGTGGGGTAGAAAGGAGACGGAAATGAAAGATGTAATAAAGTTTGGTTGTGGGGTAGTGATATTGGTAATGTTTTGCTACCTCTACTTCGGTGTCATGCTGAAAAACTTGCCTGGCATGCCGTTATAGGGCGTGGTATTATTGTCCTGGACAAGGGAGGGCTCATTATCGAAAAGAAAAGTTCAACATAGAAAATTCGCATAACAATTGTTATGCGGGGGAATGTCCGGAGGAGATGCGCACAACGCGCTCCTCCGGTTTTTTTATTTTTATTATAGTGCTAAAATAATCGAGGAGTTTTCAAACAGGGGAGGATTGGGACATGAAGAGCTTAAGAAACGGGGACACCTATGTTTCAAAACGACTCGCTCTTTTTTTGCATTACTTTGTTAAGCAAGAGTACATCACTGACGACCAAGCTTGCGCGGTAAAAAACTTGACCAATGTGTTGGTAGACTTGAGCATCGGGCATGAGATTTCTGAAGTTCAAGTCAAAGAGTTATTACTGCAGGTAATTGGAGGGATGAGAGACCGACACTTTCAACCTCTCATTAAGGCATTGTTTGAATCGGCCAAAATGGCCCATTACCGCCTGCCCGCAAGAATGGGTCAGGCTCGCCACAGTGAGATAGTTCCTCAAGTTTTAACAGCGTAAGAGAAGCGCCGGGACCGTACGCCGCCCTAAGCAGTAACAGGGCGGCGTTTTCATTTGCTATAATAATTAGGATGGCTAAATTTGGCCTTAGCGTTTTTGTTTTACTTCTCGCCGCTCTCGCCGCCCCGGCGCAGGCGGGTATTCTGGATGATATTAAAGCCAAGATTGGCGGGCACGCCGAGACTATCAAGAAGCTGGACGAGGAGATTAAGCAGTACCAAGGCGCCCTCACCAAGACCCAAGCCGAGAAGAGTACACTCACCAACGAGATTAAGAAGATTGACCTCACTGATAAGCAACTCTCCACCGAACTTAAGGTGACCGACAACAAGATCTCCGCCACCTCCCTAACTATCGAGAAGTTGGGTCACGAGATTAAGACTAAAGAGCAAGAGATTACCGCCCACCACAGCGGCTTGGGCGAGGCCTTGCGCGAGCTCTCCAATGCCGATCAATTTAGCCTGCTTGAGACCCTACTCACTTATAAAGAGACTACCGAGCTGTGGAATGACCTCGCCTCCCTAGACCAATTCCAAGCCACGGTAGAGGAGCGGATTGTGGACTTGGGCGCGGCCAAGCGCGACTTATCACAGAAGCAAGAGTTAACGATTGAGCAGAAGCTGAAGTTGGCCAGCCTCAAGGGCAAATTGGCGGACGAGAAGAAGATTGTGGTCCAGACCAAGCAAGCCAAGGACACTTTACTTAAACAAACAGCTAGCAAGGAGAGTGAGTATCAACAACTCCTCGCCGATCGCCTGCGCAAGAAGCGGGAGGTCGAGGCCGAGCTCTCGGCCTTAGAGAGTCAGATCAAGACCATTATTAATCCCACCTCCTTGCCGGCGTCGGGGAGTGGGGTGCTTAAGTGGCCCTTGGCCAAGGTGGTAATTACCCAATACTTCGGCAAGACGGCCTTCGCCACCGCTAATCCGCAAGTTTATAACGGGGCCGGCCACAATGGCGTCGACTTTGGCACTCCGGTGGGCACGGAGATCTACTCGGCCCGTACCGGCAAGGTTATTGGCACCGGCGACACCGACTTAACCTGCCAAGGCGCCTCGTATGGTAAGTGGGTCTTGGTCCAGCACGACAACGGCCTCTCCAGTCTCTACGCTCACTTATCGCTGATTAAAGTCTCTAGCGGTCAGCCGGTTAATACCGGCGACCTGCTAGGCTACTCGGGCAACACCGGCTACTCCACGGGCCCGCACCTCCACTTCACGGTCTACGCCAGTGAGGCCGTGAAGGTCAGTACTCTCCAGAGTAAGGTAGCCGGCTGTGGTGTGTACACCTTGCCGATTAGCTCGCCCTCCGGCTATCTTAATCCACTGTCTTATTTATAAAATGATTAATTTTAAACCAACCTTAGGCTATAATGGGGGAGTAAACCAATGGTTAAACTAATTATTGTCATAATTTTGGTAGTTTTGGCCTTGAGCTACTTCCACATTGACCTGCGGGGGATTATTGAGTCTCCTTCTGGCCAGGCCAACTTCAATTATGTGTGGGAATTGGCGGTTAGTGGATGGCAAAGTTTCATGCAGTTTGTGTCTAATATATGGCCTAAATAAAGGCTTTTTTGGCACCTCACTAGACCACACCACTGACCCACTTGACACTTGACTTTTTTATGTGGTTATGCTAAGATAGAGGAAGGCTACAGAGTTTATGGTTTTAGAGTCGGTAGCCTTTAATCAAGTTAATAAAACATCAAAGCTAGGGTTCATACCTTAGCTTTTATGTTTAAGAAAAGTTATTTTACAAACATTGCAATTAGGTCTGGCAACCCTAATGACGATTACCTCACCGATTAACTCACAAGCTGTTCTGATGGCCAATGTGGCCATGCCTTTGGTTGAAACCACTGAAGTGGAAGCTGCTACCGAGTTACCGTTTGAGGAGATGATTCTGGCCGCTGCTAAGATGGCCGGAGTTAATGGTAAGACAGCCGTTAAGGTTGCTTACTGTGAGAGTGCTCTCCGTCAATTTGACTTAGAGACTCTTGAGCCGCTACGCGGCGTACATAACCCAGCCGATGTCGGACTCTTCCAGATTAATGAGAAGTACCACCTCGAGGCTAGCCAGAAGGATGGTTACGACATCTATACGGCCCAAGGTAACATTGATTACGCCATGCACTTAATGAAGCGCGATGGCCTGCGTCACTGGACCTACAGCCAACCATGTTGGGATAAAGAAGAAGTAGCCTAAAGCAAAAAGCCCGCGATCCGTAAAAGGAGAGTGGGCTTTTTGTTTGCCGTACTGTAGCGACTATGTCGCAAAAGGTATATTGTGCGACGTATACCATAGTTATCCACATGTACCTTCCCTCTAGTGAAACTTCACCCTTCTTTACATCTATTTTAAACATGGTGCTCCCCTGTTTAAGTCTATTTAATTTTCTGACAAATAATCTTCTCTCTTAACTCAACCACCGCCCCCTACCTCCCCTCCCCTAGTCTTATTGATAGGGTATTGACGAGATATTTATATGTGTTGTTATTATAGTTAATATAAATTAAAAAACCGGGCATTTTATTTTGTGATAAGATGCCCGGTTCAAGGTTAAGGTTATTTTAATTCGCTGCACGGATAAATATCGATTTGAACTTTACTCGTTACTCCCTCCACTCCAACCGTGACTTTTCTCACAATAAATTTTGGTTGGTAGTTTCCATTTTCCCAAGATGTCATATCTTTAAGAAAAGCACCAACTGTCCATTCACGATATGACACCTTGGGCTTGTCATCCTCTACCCACTCTATAAGACGTCCATCTTCGTTATAGCATTCAATTCGATTCCGGATCTTGTGGTGACAGGCGATACTATAGTTTACTCGCATGAAGCCAACAATTTTAGTGAGCCCCTTTTTACCTATACCCTTAGGTAGTGTGCCGATGGTATATGTTCGATCCCTGTTTCCATCGCTCAAGATTGAGGAGTCGAATAGGGCGGTGGAAACATCCAGAAGATTCTTTTCTGCCCATTGGATATCGTGAACAAGACCAAGGTCATTTCTACCCATTGATCCGCTCAAAGATTGAATGACAACTCCTAACCAAGGATACTCTTGTAAAGTAGCCCGAAACTTTTTAGGTTTCATTTGTTTCTCCTCTGCCTTGTAGGCATCAGGTTTCTTACTTGTAGTTTATCTGATGTAGGAACTTTCCTAACACTGATAACTACTGTCTAGTTTTAACTTACAACATTTAGTTAATCTCGTCAATTGTGTTAACTTTTTTATAATCCGGGGCAATTGGCGGCGGGGGTTAATCCGGCTGCTTCTGCGGCGGCGGCACTCTCATAAGTAATTAAGTTCTCCGGCTTAATCCGCTTGGCACCCGAGCAGGTGGGGAGGTGATACTTACTCCCCTGTTTAGAAGCCACTACCTCCCCCTTATTTTCCGCCTTATTTAAATTTACCGCCGCACTGGCGGCGGGGAGAGAATTGGCGACTGGATTACTAGCCGGGTTACTAATCGTAACGGGGCCTTTAGGAGGCTTAAGGATCGATAATCGCCCTAGCCCGAAGGCCAGTGAGAGGCCTAAAATGAAGATTAGCCCCACAAACCACTCCGTCTTGCATTTACCCCAGATCTGCTGTATGATAAGTCGCATTAGCTTAATTATATACTATGGCACATAGGAAAGCGGGTGGAACCGCGAAAAACTTAACCGACTCCAAGCCTAAGTACTTGGGTACCAAGCTCTATGCTGGCGAGACCGCCAACACGGGCGATGTTATTGTCCGCCAACGCGGCACCCGCATCGTCGCCGGCCCTGGTGTAGCCTTGGGTAAGGATCACACTTTATACGCTACCCGACCGGGCATCGTCGGCTTCAAGAATGTCCGCAAGATGAACTTCGACGGCCGGACCAAAGTTCTTAAACAAGCGTTGGTAGAGAAGCAGTAAATTAACTCGTTAAAAGTAGAGTAAATGGCACCTCGCGCCCGCCTCCTAGGCGGGCGCTTACCGTATGTAAGCCGGTATGCTTAACCGGCTGTTTAAAATGAATTGCTTCTGGCTTAAGCACCAACTGATAATTAGCTTGTAAAGATTTAGACACTTCCTCGGCGGTTAATTTAGAAAATAATTGCCCTTCCGGACCGGCGTCTACCTTCACCTCCACCGTTAAGCCCTTCAACTTCTGCTCCACTTGCTCGGCCAGCGCCAATTCATTCTGCACTTCAGATTGAGCCTTAGCCTGTTGGATCTTAGCCCGCTTCAAGCTCTCGGGGGTGGCGAGCTCCACTTCCCCACCGGGGATTAGGATATTGCGCGCCAGACCCGCCGACACTTCTTTAATCTCGTACTTTTTACCAAATTTAGAATTTTTTAAGAAGACAACCTTCATTTATTTACCGAGCAAGAATTTAACCGCCGCGTCGAGTTGCGGATCCTTACCAGCCTCGCGGTCTTTATCGGTCATTTCTACTTTAATATCCGGCGTTAAACCTTTATCGGAGATGGAGTGATTATTAGGAGTCAGCCACTTGGCAATCGTCACCTTAAGCGAGCTACCACCGGGCAGAGGGATCAGCTCTTGCACCGAGCCCTTACCGAAGGTCTCCTGACCAATTAAGGTGGCTAGGCCGTGCTCGGACAAGGCACCGGCCAAGATCTCCGAGGCTGAGGCGCTCCCCTCGTCAATCAGAATTGCCAATTTAAGTTTGTCATTAAAAACATTGTAACCCTTACTACGATAATATTTATCATCAGCCTTGCCGCCATGCGACTCGCGGATCACAACCTTACCCTCGGGCAAGAACCAGGAGGCCATACTGATGGAGGCATCTAAGTAACCACCCGGATTACCACGCAAGTCGATAATTAATTTATCGCTCTTGGACTCAATAAATTTGCGCAAACCATCACGGAAGAGTGAAGCCGAGTTGGCATTAAAGTTGTGGAGAGTAAGCAAGAAGACGCCGGATGGTAGCATCTTGGTCTCTAAAGTGGGGACCTGAATACGGGCCCGCGTGAGAGTCACCTCCCAAGTTTTATTACTAGAAGGTCGGAAGAGCGTGAGACTAATTTTAGTCCCGGCCTCACCTCTAATCTTCTTGACCGCTTGATCCACCGACAACTTCTTCACATCCTCACCGGCAATGCGGACAATCCTATCACCGGAGGTAATGCCGGCCGCCTTGGCCGGTGTACCGGCAATGGCCGAGATCACTGTGAGCTCGCCATCCCGCACGCCCAACTCCATACCCACACCACCGAAGTCACCCTTAATATCTTCTTTAAATGACTTGCTCTCTTCTGGCGGTAAGAAGACGGTGTAAGGATCACCGAGAGAATCCACCATCCCGCTAATGGCGCCATAAACGCGCTTTTGTAAATCAGTTTCCGTGGTGCTCGCGGTAGTGCTACCCACAAACCTTTCATCCAAGAGATCCCAAGTCTGCCAGAAGAGTGAGAAGTCCACCGCCGGTGGCGTGGAGGCCTCGGCGCTATTGTTCTGCCACGATCCAGCAAAGAAGCCGGAAGCAAAAATGATTATCATCAACCCACCAATGGCTGCGAAGTAACGAGGAAAAGAATTTTTATCTTGCATCTTGGGGCTATTATCGCAGACTATCCACTTGTGGTCAAACCTCCAAGAGCTATAATTAAAGCAAGTTGTATGATCAAAAAATTTAAGCACCAAGGAGTAACTTGGGTGGATGTTTATAACCCCAGTAAAGAGGAAGTGCTAGACTTAGCGCAAGAATATAATCTCCACCCCCTGCTCGCCACCGAGCTCTCATCGCCGAGCCTGCGCTCGAAGGTAGATGTGTATGAGGACTATATTTATCTCATCCTCCACTTCCCTCTCTGCGAGTTATGCGTCGGTGTGGATCCTAATCAACAAACCATCGGCAGTAATAAAGAAATTGATTTTATTATTGGGAAAAAGTTCTTGATCACCACTCATTACGCGCCCGAGCCCATCTTAGATGAATTTGCCCAAATTTTAGACCTTAAGACCCATCACTACCCTACTCGCGGTAGCTTGCATGCCGGGCACCTCTTCTTCACTATTGCCAAGCAATTCTACCAAGCGATGGAATCAGACTTGATGTTTATTAATCAGAGTTTGCGCAAGGCCGAGGCCAACATCTTCTCCGGTAAAGAGAAGGAGACGGTTAAAACACTGTCTAATATCAATCGCAGCTTGCTCGACTTCCGCTGGTCGCTTAAGGCTCACAGCGATGTCTTACTCTCCTTCCAAGTGGCAGGCAAGGACTTCTTCGGCGATAGCTTCCATTATTATCTGCGCGCCGTGACTGGTGAATATGAGAAGATCTGGAATATGCTCGAGAGTAGCCATGAGACCTTCAATGACCTCCGCTCGACTAATGAATCCCTGCTCTCCATCAAGACCAACAGCACGATGAAGACGCTGACCGTACTCGCCTTCATTACCCTACCACTCACCTTGGTGGGCCAGATCTTCGGCATGAGCCTTAAATTTATCCCACTGGCCAATCATCCGCGCGGCTTCTGGATTGTGCTCGTAACTATGGCTATAATTGCCACTATTATGGTGACAATTGTCCGGTCTAAAAAATGGCTTTAAAACTCTTCAACGCTCTGGGGCGGAAGTGGGAGGACTTCTCTCCTCTCTTCCCACCTGCCGTGGGCTTATATACTTGTGGGCCCACGGTTTATGATTATCCGCATATTGGTAATTATCGCTCTTATATCTTCGCCGATATTTTAAAGAGGGTATTGTTAATGAATGACTATAAGGTGAAGCATGTAATGAACATTACCGACGTGGATGACAAGACCATTAAGCGCTCGCAGACTGATCATAAATCGCTTAAAGACTTAACCGAGTTTTATACCGCCGAGTTCCAGCGTGATCGCGAGACTTTAAATATTTTGCCAGCCGACATTTATCCTAAAGCCAGTGATTATATTGACGAGATGGTGAAGTTAATTGAGACTTTAATCCTTAAAGACTACGCTTATAAATCAGAGGATGGGAGTGTCTACTTCTCCATCAAGAAGGATGACGATTACGGCAAGCTGGCGCATTTAAATTTAGCTTCACTACACGACAATGCCTCCGGCCGACAAAAGGTAGATGAGTATGATAAAGATAATGTGCAAGACTTCGCCCTCTGGAAGGCTTGGCACGAGGATGACGGCGAGGTGTATTGGGAAACTGCTTTAGGCAAGGGCCGACCCGGTTGGCACATTGAGTGCAGTGCCATGAGTATGAAGAACTTGGGCGAGAGCTTCGACCTCCACACCGGCGGCGTGGATAACCTCTTTCCTCATCATGAGAATGAGATTGCCCAAAGTGAGAGTGCCACCGGCAAACAATTTGTAAAATATTGGTTGCACAATGAATGGCTCCTCGTGGATGGTAAGAAGATGGCCAAGTCAGCCGGCAACTTCTACACCCTGCGCGATGTTATTGAGAAGGGGTACTCCCCGCTCGCTTATCGCTACTTGCTCTTAACCGCTCATTATCGCAAGCAACTCAACTTCACTTGGGAGTCACTCTCGGCCAGTCAAACGGCCCTAACTAAGTTAGAAGATTTTATAAGGAATATTGAGGGCGCCGGTGAAGTAGATAAAAGTTATCAAACTAAATTTATTTCAGTCTTAAATGAGGATTTAAACACGCCGCAAGCCATTGCTTTAATGTGGGAGGTGGTGAGTGACTTAACCCTCTCCCCCGCTGTTAAGAAGGCGACTCTTATTTATTTTGATCAAGTGTTAGGTTTAAATTTAGCTAATTTGAAACCATTAGAAATTCCAGAAGATGTGAAGCGCTTAGTCACCGAGCGCGAGCTCTCGCGCAAGGACGGCAACTTCTCCCTCTCCGACCAACTCCGCGACCAAGTCCTCTCCCTTGGCTACATCATCGACGACACCCCCTCCGGGCCAAAGATAAGACAAAAATAACGGCGCCCAGTTGGACGCCGTTTAATACTGGTAAAATCTACTTTAAACCCTTAATCTCGCCCGCGAGCAATAAGAGTTCTGCTCCCTTGTGTCCAGAAGTTGCGAGCCTGACTATTTCTCGGCGATCATACTTTGTTATACCTACCTGTTTCTTCAAAAAATCCAAGCTGTCAGGTGTGAGTTTCTTCAAGAGAGGTCCAGGTAGCTCAAACTCCAGTTTGTTTAACATCCACAACTCCAACCATTTGGATTGAAGCCATTCCAGATTAAAGGGTACCTCCTTATTAATGTTCTTTTTCTCACAGAAAGTCCGTAGACCAAAAATAAATTCTCCCAACAACGAGAGAAAATCCTTAGACCAATTCAAGTGTACATCCTTGGGCTTCTCAATGAGCGTTAGATTGAAGGTGTTAAAAAAGTAAATTAGTTCCTCCAAGGTTCCCCTATCCCCCAAAATCCATTCCCAATGATCAGTCATGGGGCCGGAATATTGGTTACGTCGAGTCTGGAAGAAATGTTCACACAAGAGCTTCCAAGCTTTGTAGGAAATATACTCTTCCTTTTTAGGTCCATCGGTATACTGCCAAAATTTCAAAGCCCTAGTATCAAAACCCAACGAATATTCAGACTGCCAATTCCTGGCATAGTCAAAATACAGAAGCAACCGTTCTTTTTTTTCCCTCCGGTCAGCCTCCATGAAGAACCCAATTCGCAAAAGATTCTCCAAATGCACAAGACTCCGGGCGTTAGTGTGTTCTTTCCACCACTCTTCCCAAGTTGCCGGTTTTGTAAGACCACCTAAGAATTTGCACCTCATCTGTCAATCTCCTCAGTTGTTTTTGCCCAGGTTTTTAGGGCGCCGTTTATATTACTACCACTAAATTAATTATGTGTCAAAAATAAATCCCGCCGATCGAATATTGAATATTTCTCTTGTGACATATAATCACGGTCGTAGATATGTGTCGCAATCCGAAATTTTACCAAAATTTTAGTTATCCCCCTGTTACCCACTTTTGGGCTCATTTTGGGGCTTTTTGGGCCCTTTCCCCTATTTGAGTTGGCGGTGTAAAATGGAGGCACTTATGGTTACCGATACCACTTCGATTTTAAAATTGGGCGCCCGCATCCCCCCACAAGATCTCACCGCTGAGCAAGCGATGCTGGGCTCCTTAATGATCAAGCCCAAGGCCTTGATGGAGGTAACGGATATTATTACGCCCGATCACTTCTACGCCGAGAAGCACCGCCTTATTTATAAAGCGATGCTCGAGCTCGATGCTAAAGGTGAGCCAATTGATATTGTCTCTTTAACTACGCATTTAAAAGAGAATAAGACCTTCGACCAAGTGGGTGGCGCCGGTTACTTGGCCGAGATTATTAATCTCGTGCCCTCGGCCGCCAATGTTAAACGCTACGCCGAGATCGTGGCCAAGAAGGCGGCCCTGCGCTCGCTCATTGAGTCGGCCAGTCACATTTTGGAGTTGGGTTATAACGAGAAGGAGGAGATCGACACCATCTTCGACCAAGCCGAGCGCGCCATCCACTCCCTCTCCAACTTCTCGCGCAAGACTTTTATTGCTATTAAAGATACGCTCCACGAGGCGTGGGAGCGCTTTGACCGCTTGCACAAGTCGCCAGAGGAGACACGCGGCGTGCCCTCCGGCTTCCGCGATCTCGATAATTTAATTGCCGGCTTCCAGAAGTCGGATTTGGTAATCTTGGCCGCTCGCCCCTCCGTGGGTAAAACTTCTTTAGCGCTCGACTTCGTCCGCCACGCCGCTTGCCGGCTTAATATCCCCGTGGCCATCTTCTCACTCGAGATGAGCGCCCAACAATTGGTGGATCGTCTCATTGCCACCGAGAGTAATGTGGACTCGTGGAAGTTACGCACCGGTCGCATCTCGGATAGTGAGGAATTTGGCCGGATGCGCGACGCCATGGACTCCTTAGCCAAGGCGCCTATTTATATTGATGATGAGCCGAGCAATAATATTGTGAAGATGCGCTCAGTGGCCCGGCGTTTAAAGTCGGAGCATAATTTAGGCTTAATTGTGGTTGATTACTTACAGCTCATGGTCCCCCGCCGCGAGAGCGACTCGATGGTCCAGATGGTCACCGAGATCTCGCGCTCGCTTAAGGGCCTCGCGCGTGAGCTCGAGGTGCCGGTCATTGCCCTCTCCCAGCTCAACCGCTCGGTAGAGACCCGTGGTGGTCGCCCTCGCCTCTCCGACTTGCGCGACTCCGGCTCCATTGAGCAAGACGCCGACGTGGTGATGTTTATTCATCGTGAGGATCGCAACAATCAAGATTCCGACCGCAAGAATATTGCCGAGATCTTAGTCGAGAAGCATCGTAACGGCCCCACCGGCCACCTGGAGCTCTACTTCGACGACAAGCACACCAGCTTCCAAACGATGGATAAGACCATCAAGAGCGACTTCGGCAGCTTCTAATTTATGCATAATCCTCTCGATGAATTAGCTAAAAGCTTCTTAGCCTTCCCGGGTATTGGTCGCCGTCAGGCCAAGCGCTTCGTCTATCATCTCTTAGAAGCCACACCGTTAGAGATTGAGAGATTAATCGCCAATGTAAAAAGTCTCCGCCAAGAAGTAAGCCAATGCCTTACTTGCTACCGCTATTTTTTAAACCCCCAGCAGGATCAAGTGTGTGATATTTGTCGCAGTAATACTCGAGACAAGAGCCAGTTGTTGATTGTCGAGAAGGATGCCGACCTCGACAATGTGGAGCGAGCCGGGAGCTATCGCGGGCGCTACTTTGTGCTCGGCGGCTTATCGGCCCACCTGCCCAGTGATCCGGAGCCCGAGCTACACTTTGCCGCGCTCACTGCCAAACTTAAAAAGGAATCAGAGATTAAAGAAGTGATCCTCGCTCTTAGTGCCAACTCGGAGGGTGACGCCACCGCCGCCAACCTCGAGCAACTTCTCCTGCCATTCCAAGATAAAATAAAAATCACCGTCCTAGGACGGGGACTTTCTACTGGTACTGAGCTAGAGTATGTCGATCCGGAAACGCTTAAAAACGCTCTTAAAAACCGTTCTTAAGCAATCTTACCAATCTTCACCTTAGTGAAGGCTTGGCGGTGGCCATAGACCTTGTGGTAACGGATCTTGGCCTTGTAGTGGACCACGCGGACCTTGTCGGCCCGGCCCTCGCCTACCACCTCGGCCTCTACCTTGGCCCCAGCAATGGCCGGAGTACCCATAGTAGTCTCCTTGCCGTCGTCAGAGAGCAAGACCTCGCCAAAGGCCACCTTACCCCCCTTCTTAGCCTCCTCGGGGAGCTTCTCCACGGTTAAGATGTCTCCCTCGGAGACCTTATATTGCTTGCCACCAGTCTTAATAATTGCGAATGCCATAATGGGTCTAATTCTACATAAAATCTCCTTAAAAGCAAGGCTACTCCAAAGTGGGCTTATCTAGGAGGTTAACCTCAATATCTATCTTGGTATCGGCAATGCGGTAGACATCCTTATCAATCTTCCCCAGCTCCTTATAAGCACTATTGTAGTGCGACACCGTAGTCCCCAAGGCGGCGCCCAGTTTACGATAATATTCTTCATAAGAACCCATGTGCTTACCCAGCTCCCCCACTCGTTTTTGAATTTCTACCGCTCGCTTCTCAATTTCTAAAGCCTTTAGACCCTGCATCACTGTTTGCAAATAAGCCAAGAAGGAGGTCGGCGAGACAATGATCACTTTATACTTATTAGAAGCTCGCTGGATTAAGTTCTCCTCTTCCCCTCCGCCAACTTGATTAGTTAACAAGTCATAATAAATACCCTCGCTGGGGATAAACATAAAGGCGAAGTCCATCGTATTCTCCTCCGGCCTAATATACTTGGCTGTCTCTTGAATCCGGAGTTTAAGGTCATTAACGAAGGCCTTCTCGGCCGCTACTCGCTCCGCGCCCTCAGGCGTATGAATAAACCGATTATAATTCTCGAGTGAGAACTTGGAGTCAACCGGTACAATCTTGTCATTAATAAAAACGGCCGCGTCCACAATCTCGCCGTTTTGGAAGGGGTATTGCATCTTATACAGACCGGGGCCTAAGACATTCTTAAGCACTGTCTCTAAATAATATTCACCTAAAATCCCTCGCTGTTTGGGATTTTTTAGAATATCTTGCAGATTCTTAAGTTGCTCGGCAAAGCCTTGGGTCTGACGGCCAATCTCCTTAACACTGGTTACCTCTTGCGTAATCTCTTTAATCAAGCGTGAAGACTCCGAGAACTGACTCCTAACTGAATCATGCAAGTTTTTAGACGACTCGGTCATCCGCGTGTCCATGGTACGAGTGAGTTCTTGGAGTTGTTGCTGGAGCATCATTAAGCCCCGATCATCCCCCGGCCGGCCCGAGCCCAGCATCTTAAGCAAAATAAAGGCAATAACTGCCCCCGCCACCAACCCAATTACTCCATATAAAACCAGTTCCATCGCCCTATTTTAACATATTAAATACACTGGCGGAGTTTGGTGGAATATTTAGGGATACAATTATCGCAGACTATCACCTTGCGGCTCGGCCGGTAAGAATCGTCATTATAGAAGTCCTCGGAGGTGGCGCCACAATACACACACTCACCCACTACCTCTAGCTTTTTAGTCTCTACTACCGGGGTAATAAGCCGATTGTCGAAGACGAAGAGCGAGCCCTTAAAGTGGCTGGCCGGATACTTGGCCATGTAAGTATGAATGCCATCTTTAAGCTGATACAAATTTTTAAAGCCCTCCTGCTTCATCAGCGCGGTGGCCTTCTCACATCTAATCCCGCCAGTGCACACCGTTACCACCTTCTTATCCTTCAATACTGGTGACTTTTTAAGCTCTTTAAGTTTGGCTGGCAAATCACGGAAGTTGGCAAGCTCGGGGTTAATCGTTTTATCAAAGTAACCCGCCTTAACCTCAAAGTCATTGCGGAGGTCTAAGACCACAAAGTCCTCATCCTTCTTATACATCTTCTCTAACTCCGCCGCTGTTACTTCTTTGGCGGTGTCTTTTTTAATATTAAGTTTGCCCACGCCCAAAGTTACCACTTCAGGGCGGACTTTAATCTTAAGCTTAGTGAAGCCAGTGCCGTCGCCCACACTCTCTTTAAATACCATGTCACTAAATCTTTTATCTTTCTTTAACTCTCTTTTATATTTAGCGATATCTTTAGCGAGCCCCTCAAAGGTGGCGTTAATCCCCTCCTCGGCAATTAACATCCGGCCTTTTAAATTACAGGCACTAGCAAGAGCCTTCTGCTCGGCCATTACTTTATTTGGACTACGCAGATTAATAAATTTATAGAAGAGAATTACTTTATACATATTTGAATGCTTCGCATATCCGATTTATGTGATTTGTGACCCTACAGGGAATCGAACCCTGATTTAAGCCTTGAGAAGGCCTTGTCCTAACCGTTAGACGATAGGGCCATGCCATTGACGGCAACCACTAATTTAACATATAGTGGTTAAGGAGCACAACTGGGGAGACGGCCTATGATCATCGTTCGGTCCTTGTTCTATGTAGTAGGCGAAGTTCTTTTGGCTCTTTGTTTTTGTTTCATCTTCACCCTAAGCCTTTCAAGAGCTTAGGGACCACCACCCCGCCTTCGCGCACAACCAAGGTAGCCAATTCAGCGCCCCTGAAACTAGCTACCGCCCCCGTGCCCGAGAGATTTCGCAACCACCACTACGTTTGTCACAAAAAACCTCCGGCACGGGGGTTTTCTTTTACTTTTCCCAACTTGACAAATAACCCTTTTGGGTGTATAATATAAGGTAGAAGGTGGCTTATGGTTAAGCTACCGTACCTTGTAAAAGCTCTTGTAGGGTCAGTCCCTATTGCCCGTCTTTCGGGGTCAAGAGAGCTAAGGTCTCGCAAGAGACCGGAAAGGATGTGCGTGATGAATATGGTCCTTGTAATCTTGATGATGAGTGGTTTCGCGATGGTATTTATTGGCCTATTAGGCCTGCTAGTGGTAAATGTTTTTAAAAAGGTCATTACCATCGTTCATCGACGGACCCGAGACAAGGCTGTCCCAATTCTCGCAACTCTCGCATGGCATGAAGTAATCAGTTTTCTAGAAGAAGTTGGTCTAGTTATTATCCCAAAAGAAGGAACGTTGGGATGGATCCTTTGTGAGAAGCCTTTAACTCTCTTTTCTTCTTTGCCTCTGGCATCGCTGTCTGGCTCCCTTCTCCATAATTCAACAATTGAATACCAGGAGATAATAGAGAAGGTTCTTACTAAGCTTAACGTCAAGCAACGAGAGGCCTTCATCAACCAAGCCGGCACTCGCCACAAGGAAGTCACGGAGCAACTATTTGCCCACTGGGAGAAGTACGAAGAAAAATCCCGTAAAGTAGACAAAGAGGTCTACAATGATTGGATGATTCGGAAAGCTCTCCGCACTGTCGGTAAGTAAGTTTAAACCGGGCCCGGGATCGCAAGATCCTGGGCCTAAATTTTTGGCTAATTTTTGGTTGCTTTTTGTCGAGGGGTGTGGTATAAAGGTAAACGGAATGGGATGGCAAACCAAGGGTCTTTGACCTAACAACGAAGGGAGAAGAGGATGGAAGGGGTTATTTTGTCTTTGACGCAATTTTTTCAAGAAATCTTAGCCCGCCTGGCAGCATTCTGGCAACAGTATCCCGTCACAATTGGGGCAATACTGTTTTTGGCTGCGGGCAACACCATCTGGCAAAGTTGGAAAGCTAAAAAGCGCCAGAAAGACGTCGACCACACGATCGACGAGTTAGTTGACCGCATCAAGACCAGCCGCAACCTTTTTCTGCATCAACTACGAATGACCGGTATTATCGATCAGCAAGAACGGCTCGTTCTCGATGGTAAGTACGGTCCCGGTATCGCCAGCGACGTTTCCTTGGCGAAGGTTGTAACTCGGTTGATGTTGGAACATTTTTCCTCATCCGAGAAGTTGGCCCGCGATATCGTTGACCACTTCATGCTTGGATCCAAGATGAAGTTCGAAAAACGTCGCGGCTACCTTGAAGCCTTCTGGCATCAGATCAATCTTCAGTTCTCAGATCAAGTACCCGACGAGATCACCGATCAAATGCTTTTGAATGAAGCGATCGCGCAACGGCGCGGTTACTATCTCCGTGCCGAAGATGTCCGTCTGGCCTACGTCGCCAACCAGAAGGAGAAGTCACGGGCCGATAAACGCCTGCAAGCCTTCCGGATTGCTTACGGGGTCCAAAAAACCTTATGGCAAGTCTGGTCTGGCGTAGTCCAAACCGCTTTTTGGGCCACAATCAACCGGCTCAAAACCAAAACAGCCGGAGCCCCGGCCAAGGCGGACTCAATCTAGTTTTTGAATCTGCGAGGGAGCGGGCTAAACCTGCTAACCCCGTGCACCCCCTCAAAGAACCCCAGACGGCGTTATGAACCGTCTGGGGTATTTTTTATCTTATCTTTTTTGCCACTCTTCTTCTTGGCGACACAGCAGTGTCGCCTTTTTATCTGGCTCCGCCATAATCTCTTCCACGGTTTTTTCTAAGCGCATGCGTTGCGATCCTTTTAAATAAATTAAATCACCGGCTTTAATATTCTTTTGTAAATAAATCCCCACTTCCGCCGCATCATGGAAGTGGTGAATCTTCTTAAGCGAGAAGCCCTTCTCCTTGGCCCCCTCGGCCACAAA
>JAGORB010000028.1 GCA_018063065.1 Minisyncoccota bacterium | reverse complement strand
CACCGCCGCGAGACACATGTCTCGCGGTTTTTTATTTGGTTTTTATTTAAATACTAAGGCCCGTGAAGAGGCGGAAGATGATCATCGCGATGGGGCCCAAGATTGAGCCGGCGAGGAAGATGATAGCGAAGAGGAAGAGGAGTTGATATTGATAGAACCAATTCTCAATGACTCGCAGGCGATAAGGCAAGAGATTAAATAAAATCTTGGAGCCATCCAATGGTGGCACCGGTATGAGATTAAAAATGGCCAGCACAATATTAATAAAGATAATCCCCACAATCAGCTCGGCGGCACCAGCGAAGTAGCTGGTAACTACTCCCAAGCGGATGAGGGCGCTAAAGAATAAAGCAATTAAAATGTTGGAAGCGGGCCCGGCCGCCGCCACCAAGGCCTCACCATACTTGTGATGCAGATTGTGCGGATTGTAAGGCACCGGCTTGGCCCAGCCGAAGACCGGTCCCCCAATAAGCGCCATCCCCGCCGGGAGAATTACAGAGCCAAACCAGTCTAAGTGCTTGAAGGGGTTGAGGGTGAGCCGCCCAGCCAGCCGAGCTGTCGGGTCGCCAAGGAAGCCGGCCACCGCCCCGTGGGCCACCTCGTGGATAACTACCGACATTACCAGCACGGCGATCGAGAAGATAATCTCAACTTGCATAATTAAGATTATATGATAGCATTTGGAGACTTATTTATGAAAGTATGTCCAATTTGTAGCAAGGGGAGCATTGTGGCTGGGGGTTACTCCAACCGTGTTCGTGCTACCAAGTACAACCCCATCGGCAAGAATCGCAAGCAGCCCAATCTCCAATGGGCCTCTTTACCAGCTGGTGGCCGCGTTAAGATCTGCACCAACTGCCTGAAGAAGAATCTCCACCTCACTAGGCTTAAATAAAAACAAACTAAAAAACACCCTTCGACAAGCTCAGGGTGATTTTTTTAATTTAAAAATTAAAAAAATCAATTAAATCGGAAGGGTTGGAAGCGACGGAAGTTAATAACCGGCATGAAGCGCGAGGGCTTAATGAAGCGCACTGCCGGCAAGGCGAGCCCGAGCATAAACATCCCAATCGCAATCACCAAGGTTTTAACCAGCCACTCCGTGTCAACGAAGGCCCGATAGAAGAAAATAGAGAAGGCACCCGGCTGAGTCACACTCGGAGTATTGGCGAAGATGTCGAGTAAAGAAATTTGGAACCAGCAAATAAGCAGCAAGGCAAAGAGGCTGGTGCACTTGATAATCACCGGATCACCCAAACGGCGCAGGTAGTAAACCGTCCGTACACGGGTCAAAAGTTCTTGATTGGTCTTATTGGATGTCATTATTGAAAGAAACCTTCACCTTCTCAAATTCGCGGCGCGCCCGCGAGAGGCGCGTCCGCACGGCTCCCTCGCTTAGGCCCTCCTGCGCGGCAATCTCTTGGTAGGTTAAGCCTTCCAAGAAGCGCATTGAGAGCAAGCGGCTGGCTGTAACCGGTAAACGCGAGAGAATTGAGATAATCTCATCTCTTAAAACATAGAGACTGAAGCGGTCGGTAGTGTCCGCCAAGGCCTCGGCCATCTCGGGATCAAGGTGGACAGTGGCTAGGCGCTCACGCTTCAACTTGCGCACATATGAGAGGGCCGTACGGATAAGCACCGTGTAAGCCCACGAGCGGAAGGAGTTCTCGCCGCGATCCTCAAAGCGCTTAGCTTGGATATAGATCTTCACGAAGGTCTCTTGGACAATGTCCTCAGCCTCGTCTTTATTACCCAGCATCCGCGTAATGCGATTGAGAAACAATTTCTCATACCTACCCACCAGCTCCGAGAAGAGCTCGGGTCGAGTCGTAGATGCCGCTAAGAGTTGTTCGTCGCTCATATATAATATTGTAACAAGAGGGAGGGCCAAATCCCACTCCTTAAGTCTGGCTTCAAGGAGTGGAGACTCGGCGCCCTATTTTTAGATTAAAGCTTATATTAATCGACCCCTCTTGCTCTTTATAACGAGTGAGGGCGCCAGATGTTACAAAGGTTAATTACAAACCAACTTTGTGGCCATGCTCTCGCAAATGATCGTCCCCTCTTTACTGGTTTCTAAAATTTGCGCCCCACTACCGGCCAAGCGCGTCATTACCTCCCGATGCGGATGGCCGTAATTATTATCCGCGCCGGCGGAGATTATGGCAAAGAGTGGTGAAGTGGCGTTAATAAAGTTGCCCCCGCTAGAAGTGCGCGAGCCATGATGCCCGGCCTTAAGCACCTCCACATCTACCAACTCACCATCGCTCTTAAGCAAGTAATTCTCAGCGAGGAGTGGCGCGTCGCCCGTGAGGAGGAAGTCGTGATAACCATCGGTTAAATAAATTACTACCGAATAGTCATTGGTATCGCCCGGTGTGGTACCCGGCAGAGGCCAAAGAACTTTTAAATAAATATTATCGCTTAAATTAATTTGCGTGCCGCGAGTGGCGAGCATTACTTTGCCACCCAAATCTTCTTCCTCCTTCATCTCACCCATAAAAGTGCGATAAATTTGCGTCGTGGCCGCGTCGCCATTATGCATCACGCCGGCCACCTCATAGCGCTCTAGCACCGCCGGCAAGCCACCAATGTGATCGGCATCTGGATGCGTGGCAATAATTAAATCCAAAGTTTTATCATCCCACGGCAGCACTTCACCCAAGGGCCTCAATAATCCGCGATCGCGCCCGCCATCAATTAAAACTTGATTACCATTGGGCGCCTCAATATAAATAGCGTCGCCTTGGCCAACATCGAGGAAGGCTACCTTAAGTACCGGCTCGGTGGCAGTTAAAGCCAGTGGCCAAATTAAAATATTTAAAATCAGTAAGCTAATTAAAATGAAACCCCTTTTCATCTCTCTTATTATAATGTAAAGTGCGGGCAGATTGGCCGTCTTAAGTTTATAAAATAAACAAGCGGCTAAGGCCCACAATCGGCCGCTTCCCCATCTGTGTTGGGATGCATCCGATTGAGGAGTGAGAGGTTGAATAGCTCTTTGATTTTGATCGCTCTAACCCTAACCCTTAAACCGGTTGGTAACCTAGACGATCGCATAGCAACAACTACGGATATGAAACAGCTAATGGTCGCCAGTTATTATGGTGGACCGGAAGACCACAAATTCCACGGAAAAAAGATGGCTAATGGAGAAGACTTTAACGAAAACGATCCTACTCTGGCGGCTCATAAGAGCCTACCCTTCGGAACAGAGGTCAAACTAACCAACCCCGAAAATGGCCAGACACAGAAAGTAATCATTAAAGACTATGGACCCCATGTGAAGGGTCGAGACATCGACGTTTCGTACGCTGCCGCCCAAAAGCTAGGCTTCATCCGAGAGGGTGAAGTCACGCTGGAAGCGGAAATTATCCGATAGTCGTTGAATTATTGAGCCGGCTCTGCCCCCAGGGGAGCCGGTTTTTTATTTTGCCGATAAACAAAGTAAGCGATGAGAGCGTAACAAATTAAAGCGAGAAAAAGTGGGAATTGTTTGATAATAACGGTAGCGAAGGGTAATGCTGCTGCCAACTTTACTACCAGTAAAATATAATAGAGTAGCAGGTGCGCAATAAAAGCGAGTGGCGAGATGAAGGTGGCAAGGAAGCCAAAGAGCATGGTGAAGGGGATCACCGGCAAGACTAATAAGTTAGCCGGTAAAGCAATTAAAGATAAATTGCCGGTGGTGTAGAGAATCCACGGCAAGACAATTATTTGGGCTGAGAGCGTGGTGAGTAAAATATCTTTAATCCCCCAGCGATCGGTAAGTTTATGGAAGTAAGGCGCCAGTAACACCGGCCCGTGGATTACGCCGAGCGTGGCAAGGAATGAGAGTTGGAAGCCAAGGTCATGCACCAGTACCAATGGATTCCACAAGAGCATCAGCACGCCGGCTACGGCGAGCGCCACGGTCGCTTGGTACAAGCGGCCAGTGGCGCGAGCAAGGAGAGCAATCAAGGCCATCAGGGAGGCGCGCAAGACGGTGGCGCCACCACCCACCATGAGGGCAAAGATAATGATCCCGCCGGCGCCGGCGATTAAACTTAAATTTTTAGAGAGTAACAGCCCGGCAATTTTTAAAATATTCTCGGCCACCACCGACAAGTTATAACCAGAGAGCACCACAATATGTGAGAGGCCCACAGCTCTAAAGTTATCATTCCACTCTTTACCAAGACCTTGCTTCTCTCCCACCACCAGACCAGCGAGGAGTGACGACTCCGGCTCGGGTAAAAGTGTTTCCATCCGGCTTACAAACCAGCGCTTAAGCTCAAATAATTTAGTAATAATTAAATTGCCTTTATCTCCTCCCGTCTTCTCTACCACTGCAAATTCTAAAAGGAAGAAGATCCCATCCTTCTCTAAATATTTTTGATAATTAAAAATCTTCCCGCTCTCTGTTTCAAAGTTCTCGGGCCAAGATAAAGTGCCTCTCACCTTTAATTCATCACCGTACTGGTAATCACTATACGCTGGCGCTACGACTAAAATTTTATTTTTGTAACCTTCAGGCCGCACGGTTAATCTGGTTTGATTGTCCCGCACGTCAGGCTCGGCCACTAGCACGCCGGTAAATTCTACTCTCTCGCCCACCTTACCCGCCAACTCACTACTCGCTTGGGGTACTAAATAAATTCGAGTGAAACCTAAGCACAAGCCAAAACAAATTAAACTCAC
>JAGORB010000027.1 GCA_018063065.1 Minisyncoccota bacterium | reverse complement strand
TGGTGGGCCACACCGCCAACGTACCGGCGATTATTACGGCCGTAGAAGCGGCCGACGCGGCACTAGGCAAGATGGTACAGGCTATTGAAGAGGCTGGCGGCATTGCTATCATTACCGCTGATCATGGTAATGCGGAGATTAATAAAGATGAGTTAACGGGCGAGAAGCACACTGCTCACACCACTAACCCGGTGCCAGTGATTATCACCAGCCACGATTTTAAAATTAATGAAGGCACTCTCGCCGACTTGGCACCAACTATTCTTAAACTCTTAAATCTCCCCGTCCCCGCCTCCATGACCGGCCACTCCTTGCTGGAGGGGTAAAAATCGGTTACCTTAGAGAAGTTAGGGCCTATAGTTCAGTGGTAGAATTTTCCTCTCCAAAAGGAAAGACCGGGGTTCGAATCCTCGTGGGCCCGCCACAATAATCAAAAACTCCCCATCGTGGGGAGTTTTTGATTATTTCTTGGCTTCTTTGTGAGTAGTCTTCTTCTTGCACCACTTACAATACTTCTTGAGCTCGATTTTGCGCTCTACCTTCTTGCGATTCTTGCTGGACCAGTAATTAGTCCGTTTACAGGTGGCGCAGTTAAGCTTGATTAAGTTATCTTGAGACATAAATTTAGTTTAAAAATGACCGCCTTAATATAACAGAAACCCCAATTTTAGGCAAATTAAAAGCGGTAACCAGGTGGTTACCGCTTGGGCCCCAAAAGCGAGAGTCTTACTTATCCTCGTAGGCCATCAGAAGGCCAACGACACATGTACGGTCATAGAAGGAATCATGAACCAACGAAATAGAGAAAATTCTTTTTTCAGGATGATTCTCCTTCCACCATTTCTTCCCTTCCATGAGCCGGGATACTGCATCGTCTGGATAAATTTCTGGATTGGGTCCGTTACCAGATAGTCGCAAATAAACGGATCCTGAACCGTCATCATGAACAGTTGGCAGATGAGAATTGGAAGCAACTGGTGGTACAAATTCAACCACCGGCGCCGGGAAATGTTCCTCCTCCACCGGCCCAGCATAAGTAACACTAGGACCCTTAACACTAAAGCAGCACCATATGATAAAAATCACCGCAAAAGTTAAATAACCGAGAACTCGAAACATTTCATTAAATCCCTTAAACATCTCCGAACTCCTTCCAGTTGAGTTAATTATTTTTAAACACCAAAAAGCCGCTTATATTATAAGCATACATTTTATAAAAAGTCAATTCCTGTCCTCTCGGCAGGAATCGAACCTGCAGCACCTCCTTCGGAGGGAGGTATTTTATCCATTGAACTACGAGAGGGTTAACTAATCGTCTCGGACATTTTGACGGAATTGTCCTTAATATGCAATAATCTTGGTGCTACCAATGCGTCGGTGGCGGAGTGGTCAATCGCACCTGACTGTAAATCAGGCGTCTTCGGGCTTCGTAGGTTCGAATCCTACCCGGCGCACCATAAACTAAAAAATCCCCTCTCGGGGATTTTTTAGTTATTTAGTAGAAGCAACCGATTCACGATGGCGGCGCAGGGGACGAGCGGTTTTTTTGAGATCAAGGGTGGGCACGCCATCCTTCATATTTACCACCACTGTGCCACCACCCTCGGCCTTACGGCCGATAATAAACTCCGCCACCGGATTTAAGATTTTATTTTGGATCAAGCGCTTAAGCGGGCGGGCGCCATATTCCGGACTATAACCCTCACGGGCCAAGTAATCCAAGGTCTCGTCTGTCATTTGCAGTCTAATCCCCTTCTCCAACAAGCGCTTCTCTACGATAGAGAGTTGGATGCTCACAATCTCCTTAATCACCTCGGCCGAGAGCGGATTAAAGACAATAATATCATCCAAGCGATTCAAGAATTCCGGCCGGAAGTGATTCTTCAGCGAGTCCATAATCTTCTCCTTCACATCATTAAACTGGCCCTTGTCATCACCATTCCCAAAGCCGATCTTACTAAAGTTAGAAATGTAATTACTGCCCACATTGGAAGTAAGGATAATAATCGTATTTTTAAAGTTGGCGGTCCGTCCCTTCGAGTCGGTTAAGCGGCCATTATCCAAGACCTGCAAGAGCAGGTTGAAGACCTCCGGATGAGCCTTCTCCACCTCGTCGAAGAGGATCACTGAGTACGGTCGATGACGAATAGTCTCCGTTAAGGATCCACCTTCCTCGTGACCCACATAGCCCGGTGGTGAGCCAATCAGCTTAGAGATGGCGTGACGCTCCATATACTCACTCATATCCACTCTAATCAGCGCCTTGTCATCATTAAACATGGTATTGGCCAAGACTTTAGCCAACTCGGTTTTACCCACGCCGGTGGGCCCAAGGAAGATGAAGGAGCCAATCGGTCGATTAGGATCCGAGATCCCGGCGCGTGAACGTCGTACCGCCTCACTAATCTTCTTAATCGCCTCCTCTTGACCACGGACTTTAGACGCCAACTCATCCTCAAGGCGGGAGAGACGCGAGGCCTCCTCCTCCAACATCTTCATCACCGGCACGCCAGTCCAACGCGAGACCACACTGGCAATCTCTTCCTCGGTTACATCTTCCTTCAAGATTTTGCGGGCACTTTGCAAGCGCTTCAAGCGCGCGTCTTTAGCCACCAACTCCTTCTCCAAGCTTGGGATCTCGCCATAACGGATCTCGGCCGCACGCGAGAGATCACTGCGCAGTTCAGCATTGCCAGCCTCCATCTTTAGGCTCTCTAACTTTTCTTTAATTTCTCTAATCTCACTAATAATCTTCTTCTCATTGCGCCATTTAAGTTCCAGTTCACCAGTCTTCTCCTTTAGGTCGCTAATTTCTTTTTCAATTTCTTTAATCCGGGTTTTAGAATCACGACTCTCCTCATCTTTTTTTAAAGCCTCACGCTCCACCTCTAAGCGGGTAATCCGACGCTCGGCATCTTCTAAGCTCGCTGGTTTATTCTCCAGTTCCAAGCGCAAGGCCGAGGCCGCTTCATCCACCAAGTCGATAGCCTTATCGGGCAAGAAGCGATCGGTAATATAACGAGACGACAAGTTAACCGCCGCCACCAAGGCGCTATCGGTAATGTGCACGCCGTGATGCAATTCATACTTATCTTTAAGGCCGCGCAAGATGGTAACGGCATCTTCCACCGTGGGCTCCTCCACCATCACCGGCTGGAAGCGACGGGTTAAAGCTTGATCCTTCTCAATGTATTTTTGATATTCTTTAATAGTAGTGGCGCCAATCGCTCGCAACTCGCCTCGGGCCAAGGCCGGCTTCAACATGTTGGAAGCGTCAATTGCTCCCTCGGCAGCACCAGCGCCCACAATAGTATGAATCTCGTCAATAAATAAAATAATCTTGCCGTCTGACTTCTCAATCTCTTTAATAATATTTTTAAGCCGCTCTTCAAATTCACCGCGATACTTGGTGCCAGCTAAAAGGAAGCCTAAATCCAGAGATACTATCTCTTTATTACGCAAGCTCTCGGGCACATCGCCCCTGGCAATACGGATGGCTAAGCCTTCCACAATCGCCGTTTTACCGGTACCGGCCTCGCCAATCAAGACCGGATTATTCTTGGTCCGGCGCGACAAGATCTCCATGACACGGCGGATCTCTTGGTCCCTCCCAATCACCGGATCGAGTTTATCTTTCCGCGCCAAGTCGGTTAAATTTTTAGTATACTTCTCAATCGCTTTAAACTTCTTCTCGCCGGTTGGATCCTTAATCTTGCCGGCGCGCAATTCCTCCACCACTCGCGACACCTCCTCGGCATTCACCCGGAAGCGAGTCATAATTTCTTTAGCCGGCGAAGCAATTTCTAACAAGGCTAAGAATAAGTGTTCAGTTGAGACAAAGTCATCGTGCAAACTCCCGGCCAACTTAGCGGCGGTATCAAAAATGCGCACCAACTCCGGCGTTAAATAAATTTGATAAGACGGTGCGGTCACCGTCGAGCCCACCTCCCCCTCCAAGGTATCAAGCAGATAATCGGTGAGCATGACGGTATCAACCTCCAATTTATCAATAATCGAGATCACTGGACTCTCATCCTGAATAAGCATCGCCGCCAAGAGATGCAGAGGATTAACCTGATTTTGGCCGCGCTCAATAGCCAATTCATGTGCTTTGCGAATCGCTTCGCGGGCCTTCGAGGTGAAGTTTTGGAAGGGTAACATATTACTTAATTATACAACTTTATTTTAACGAGTCAATCATATGAAGTATAGCAAGCTACTTCATATGATCAATCAGAGAGCGAATGAGTCGAGCTGGTACGGCTGACCCTGATTCAAAGGTCATACCCGAGAGTTCCCCGCGCGCATTTAAGAGTGGTGCTCCTAAGTTATCAGAAGTGGCAGCATTGGTCTTAACCGCAACCGTGGAGGTAGCGTTGCCCTCATCCCTTACTAACGATGAGACCAAGCCCACTGTTACCGGACTCTCGGCACCGCTGGTGGAACCAACGGCAATTAAGGTCTGGCCAAGAGTTAAATCACTAGCCGAGAGACGTAGGCCCACCACCGCCGGCGCGGGACTAGACAATAAATCAGTTAAAATATTTTTAGCGACAGCGGGAACCGGTTCAGTCTTAGTGACATTCAAGATCGCAATCCGCTGATCGGGCGAGATAACCGCCACTTTAGAAGTAAGCTTGGTACCATTGGGCAAGGTCATCACATAGGGGCCGTTGTCCTTATCTTCTCCCCCGCGCAATAAACTACCATTAGTCACCACATACGCCCCACCCTCCAAGACGAAGGCGAGTCCCAGAGTCTGGTCTTGTCG
>JAGORB010000011.1 GCA_018063065.1 Minisyncoccota bacterium | reverse complement strand
GCTCGGTGACGGGGGCCAACTTTTTATTAGAATCGTTAATGGGTGACGGGACCAAAATTCTTGTCGATTGTGGCTTGGCTCAAGGCTCTAAAAAAGAAGAAGAAATTAATTGGGAGCCCTTCCCTTACAACCCGGCCGAGATGACGGCACTGTTGGTGACACATGCCCATCTTGATCACATTGGGCGCATCCCCAAGTTGGTGCGGGACGGCTTTAAGGGTGACATTTATTCTACTCCGGCCACTAAAGAAATTAGCGCCTTGTCTCTGGAAGATAGCGTCGGCCTCTTGGCTAAAGAGGCCGAGCGCGGCAATCAAGAATATTTATACGAGCGCCCCGATGTGGCCAAGAGCTTATCGCTGTGGCAGACCCATGATTATCATCAACCCTTCCAGATTGGGCCCTTCAGTGTTGTCGCTCGCGATGCCGGCCATATCTTGGGATCGGCGATGATGGAGATTACCTTGGAGGGGAAGAAGATTCTCTTCACTGGTGATTTAGGCAACTCGCCGTCACCCCTCTTGCCGGATGGCGAGCGCATTACCGATATCGATTATTTAATTATGGAGAGTGTGTATGGCGATCGTAATCACGAGGGCCGCGATGATCGTCGGGCCAAACTGGAGGATGCGATTGAAGAGACCATGCGCCGCGGGGGCACCCTCGTCATCCCGGCCTTCTCGATTGAGCGGACACAAGAAATTTTGTTTGAGATTGAGCAGATGATTGAGCAATCGCGCGTGCCTTTAGTACCAGTCTTCGTCGATTCACCCTTGGGGATTAAAGTGACAGAAGTTTATAAGAAGTATCGTGATGATTTAAATAAGCGGGCCCGCGATGAGGCGGGGAGTGAGGACGGCATCTTCCGCTTCCCCAATTTACACCTCACTATGTCCACCGAGGATTCTAAGGCAATTATTAAAGCCAATCCGCGCAAGATTATTATTGCCGGCTCTGGCATGTCGACCGGCGGGCGGATCTTGCATCATGAGAAGGCCTATCTCTCTGACCCGCAGAGTGCACTACTCTTGGTAGGTTATCAAACGCCCGCCACCTTGGGTCGCTTACTTCAAGACGGAATTAAACAGGTTAAAATTTTAGGCGAGCAGATTACCGTGAGGGCCAAGATTATCTTCATTAGTGGTTACTCGGGTCATATGGACTCGGATCACTTGCTCAACTTTGTGCATCAAACTGCCGACACGGTTAAAAAAGTTTTCGTCGTGATGGGCGAGCCCAAGTCAGCTCTCTTCTTGGTCCAGCGCTTGCGCGATTACTTGGGCCTCAACGCTTCCGCTCCCGTCCCCGGCGAAGGAGTAGAACTAAGTTGGTAAGTTTTTCCGTGTTACAATTAAATTTAAATAAGTCTCATGGGAGAGAACGATAAACATCAACATCAAAAAATTAAGATCTCCGTTTCTGGCGCCGCTGAGACGGGGCATTGTGGGCCCGGCTCAATGGAGAAGGGGAAGGAGTTGGGGCGTGAGATTATTCGCCAAGGCGGATCTTTAGTTACTGGGGCAACGACCGGCTTCCCGCTGTGGTCGGCAATTGGGGCCAAGGAGGAGGGTGGCATTTCTATTGGCCTCTCGCCCGCCATCTCCGAGAAGGAGCATGTGGAGGTTTATAACCTACCGGTAGATTACATGGACTTGCTTATTTACACCGGGGCCGGCTACGCCGGCCGCGACATCTTGCTTACGCGCTCGTCTGATGCCGTCATTTTAGGCTGCGGACGCATTGGGACCATTCATGAATTTACCGTCGCCTTTGAAGATAGCAAGCCGATTGGGATCTTAGAAGGTCCGTGGCCCACTGATGAAGTAATTAAGAATATTGTGGCTAATAGCAATCGTCACAACGATAAGGTAATTTATGATGAGGATCCCAAGCGCTTAGTCGAGAAGATTATGGCGATGGTGAAGAAGGATAAAGTTAAAGAATACGCCGTTAAAGGTGTGGACCCCAAGTACGCTGAAACTTGCGAAGTCCCCGAGCATACCAAGTAAGACAAAATAAAATCGCCCGGACCAGCAGTCGGTCCGGGCGATGAGTCGTTATCTTTTCTTTAAGGGGTCAGCTCTTTCTCGGCGGTGACCTTTTTACCATTGATGTCTTCGAGAGAATGAATGTGTATTCGGTAGTAGTGAGTGGTGTACTCTACCCACATTTTTTCATCCGCTGGAACATCCGCTAAAAAAACAAATTCCACATTGGAGGGGTAAATAGTCAATTCTTTTACCTGATACATGTTCGGCGCCGTTTCTTGCAAGAGCGAATAGTAATACGGTCCGTTCATAAATATTTTGACCACATTATCAATCCTGTTAACCCCGGCCACAGAAACAACATTTTCCTGGTTTTGTTTCTTTGGCAATGCGGACAGAATAATCCCAAATAAAACAGCTGTTATTGCCAGGGCAATTACGAATTCAACCATAGTAAATCCACGCTTATTCATATCAATAACCCCTTCTGAAATGGACGCCAAGTGTATTAGGTCGTCCGGTTGTTCTAATTAGATATTATCACTTAATTACCATAATGTCAATTTTTTAAACAAAAACAAAACTCCTGAAAATTTTCCCAGTCCGCGAGGGGAAGTCAAATTTTCAGGAGTTTTGTTTTTTTTGAAACTAAGCTACTTGTTTAACGAGACGGGCGAAGGACTTGGGCTCTTCGGCGGCCATTTGGGCCAGGACCTTGCGGTCGAGGAGCGAGCCTTTCTGCTTAAGCATACCCATAAACTTACTGTAAGATAAGCCGTGTTCCTTAAGAGCGGCGCTGATGTTGGTCTGCCAGAGGCCGCGGGCGGTGCGCTTCTTTAGGCGGCGGTCGCGATAAGCGTTGGCGCCAGCCTTAAAGATAGCCACCTTAGCCTCGCGCTCCTTGGTACTGCGGCCAAAGCGATAACCCTTAGCCTTCTTTAAGACGCTCTTACGTCGTTTATTAGCGATTGTTCCCTTCTTAACTCGTGCCATAAAAGTAAAATTAGTGGTTGATTAATTAAATCCCGGATAAAAAGCGCCGGCGCGTCCGCTGACCCATGGCCAAAGTGGCCGGTCGCTTGGCCGAGAGTTGGCTCTTGCGCGAGGCCTTGGCGTTAAAGTGGTTGTGTCCCGGCTTGCGGGCCATAACCTTACCATTGCGGGTAACTTTAAGTCTTTTGGCTAATGATTTGTTGGTTTTCATAATAATTTATTTGGCGCGTTCAATAATGGTGGACATGCCCTTGGGGCTCTTCTCGGGAGCGCTGGCAATCTTGTAGTCCTCGGTCAGCAGGTTGAGCAAGCGATCGAGCCTCTCTTTTAAGAAGTCTTTATCTAAATATTTGGCCCGGCCGGGGAGGAAGAGGTTAATCTTCACCCGGTGACCCTCCTTGAGGAAGGCGCTCGCTTGGCGAGCCTTAAGCTCGAGGTCGTGAGTGCCCGTACCAATCTTCACCTGCAGGCTCTTAAGCTCGCTACCGGCCGACTTGGTCTTGGGTCCCTTGTCCTTCTTATTCTCGAGGTACTGATATTTGCCATATTCCATGATCTTCCCCACTGGAGGGATGGCCATAGGCGAGATCTCAATCAGGTCTAAACCTAATGCCTCGGCCCTTGCTAGGGCCTCGGCTAGCGGCAGAACGCCGAGGTTCTCACCCTCGGCCCCAATAATGCGCAATTCCTTAGCGCTAATTTGACGATTGATTTTTAAGTGGCGACTCAATGTAGACAATGTCCGCCGGAGCGGATCTCTCAAAATATAGCGCAAATCGGCCCAAGCGTCAAATAAGCCTCCCGCTCGTAGTTATCCCCGTTGTTTACGGGTCACTTCTTCACTTCTTATCGTATAATACGTAGGTGGTGTGCCGCTTTTTATTTACAAATTTATTAACCTAGATCTATTTAAATTATGTCTTCATTATTAAAAGGGTTGTTGGCCGTTTTAGTCGTTGCTGTTTTAATCTTCGCCGGTTACGCCTTCTTGCAGAAGGATAGCTCACCTTCCTCCGACCTGGTCCAGAGCGATCTCTTGGGCGCGATCGCTGGAATTGATTGGTTGGTAGGCGACACCCTAAAGACTAGTGAAGAAATAACCGTCCGCGGCAGCGCCTCTTTAACCGGTGAGGATCTCGGTACACAACCTCTCGGTGCCACCGGAGTGATTGAGCAGGGCCCAGTTAGCGCTGATGGCTTTGACTGGTGGAGAATTAATTACACTAGCGGCGTGGATGGCTGGACTACCGGCGCTTACCATTATGAGGTAGGAGTAGGCGCTCCCTCCGGTCAATTTGATTATTCAGTAACCGCGCCGGATAATATTACGGTTACTGTTGGCAAGAGTGCCATCAAGAGCAAGATTACTCTGACTAAAGTTAGTGGCACCGCCGTGCCCGTCTCCTTCTCCACCATTTCTTTACCGGTGGGAGTTCGTGCTTCCTTCTTGCCTAGTCGCTGTACGCCCACCACTGCTTGCAGTAGTGTGATGACGCTCACACCTAGCTCTTCCGCCTTGGCCACCACCACTACCTTTATGCTCCGGACCATGGTGGGCACTAGTGTTAAAGAGCGACCCATTAACTTAACAGTGGTTAGAGCGCCGGCCAAGCCCACCACTCCAGTTTTATCTTCACCACTTAATGGGGCTGTTAGTGTGGCTCCCGATTCCAATTTAACTTGGCAAGCTTCTGTGGGTGCCACTACTTACAATTTACAATTAGCCACTAATTCATCTTTTACCGGCTCGCAAATCTTCCGCGATATCACTACTACCACTTACGCGCCAACTCTTGCCGCTAATACCAAGTATTATTGGCGCGTCCAAGGTGTTAATACTCTCGGCTTAAGTGCTTGGTCTAGCGCGCGCAGCTTTACTACTACCGTTGCCACTACTCCGGTCCCGGATCCTATTCCTGATCCAGACCCAATTCCTACTCCGATCCCTACCACTGGTATTTATAAACTTGGTGATCGCATTCGGGTTACTGGTGACGACTTAAACATTCGTTCAGCCGCTCTTATTGATCCATCCACCTTACTTGGTCAGCAAGATGCCGGGGCTATTGGTACAGTTGTAGATGGTCCCCAGAATGCGGGTGGTTTAGTTTGGTGGAAGATTAATTATGACGCCGGTGTGGATGGTTGGAATACGCAGAACTATATTACTTTGTCTGATACTTCAGCTCCACTACCGCCAGTTCTTAACTTTAATCTCACTGATCCATCCGGCGTAAGTTTGGAACAGGGAACCACAGCCTCTGTACCGGTAAGGGTAAATATTACCGAGAGCACCGCCGTGCAGAATGTTGGTTTAGGTATTGCTGGTTTGCCAGCCGGAGTGTCGGGCTCATTTAATCCGGTTACCTGTACTTCCTTGGTTAACGGCGCTTCCACCTGTGATGTGTCTCTAGGGGTAGCTTCTTTAGGAAGTGCCACTCCCGGTTCTTATACCGCTACTATTACCGCCACCGGTGCTGGTAAGTCAGATACAACTACTTTGTCAGTTACCATTACCGCTACACCACCGGTAGTTATCCCGGGGCCAGATCCAATCCCTACTACCGGTAAGTTTAAATTGGGAGAGAAGGTTCAGGTTACTCAAGGGCCACTCAATATCCGCTCTAGTTCTCTAATTGATCCGTCTAGTTTATTAGGCACTCAACCCACCGCTTCTCAGGGTAGTGTAGAAGCTGGCCCGGCCGTTGGTTCGGGCAACAACTTAACTTGGTGGAAGATTAATTATGACTCGGGCGTAGATGGTTGGAATACCGAGAATTATATTACTTGGGCCGGCGGCACTGCTCCTACGCCAATTCCTAATCCTGATCCTATTCCGGATCCAATCCCTAATCCAATTCCTACTCCGGTTTACTCCAACACTTTTAACGCCGGACAAACAGTTGAGGTTTATAATGCCGGCACTCTCAATGTGCGCAGTGGTCCCGGTACTACTTACCCTGTTTTGGGCACCAAGATCGATGGTGCTACTGGTGTGGTTCAAAATGACACTAATGCTGGACTTCAAACCGCTGACGGTAATTACTGGTGGAAGGTAGACTTTAACGGCTTAGTCGGTTGGGGAGTAGAAGCCTTCCTCCGCTTGTTCCAAAACATTCCCGTGCCTGATCCTATTCCACAACCTTCAGCTGGTGGCGGAGTCTCGGTGGGCTTTAATACCGATATGCCGTGGGATGTAGCCCGAGATCAAATGTTTGCCGATTTAATTTATTCTGGTCGTCCGTTTGAGGTTAGTAGTGTAGATAGTAATGGTTGGCCGCAAGCTGACTTCAAAATCATGGTCGCTTCAGAAGGCGGTGAGGTGCAATACGGCGCCGATAGTATCGACTTAACCGGTACCTTCACCCTCGCCTTTAACGGCCAAGCTACTGTTGGGGTGGTAGGTGGAGCGATGTCTTGCCCTAGTGGTAAAACCTGCGATGCCGGTTATAACGGTGGGCGGATGTATTACAACAGCGCCATTAATCAATCAGTAGCCGAGGTAACCTTTACCAAGAGTCAGGACACCACTTGGTCTTATGGCTTTAACTTCTCTAATACCAAGCGCACGGCTAGTAGTGGCGCTAATACCGGCGTAACCAATGTGCGGGTTATCCGACCTGGGCACGTTACAGTATCAGGTGGCGAGTATAAGGCTAGTCAGAAGTTCTCTAAAGCTTTCTTGGCTAGTATCGAGCCGTTTGAGGCCATTCGGACCATGAATTATCAGTACACTAACTTGGTCTGGCCCGAGGGTAACACCGATCAGCGCCTCGCTACGCTCGGCGCCGACGGCAAGATGGGTTGGAGTGAGCGCCCAATGGTTAACAAGCGCCGTACTATTGATTCACCCTTTGGTGGACCAATTGAGCACATGGTGGACTTGGCCAATGAGACCGGTATCGACTTATGGATCAGTATTCCGCATCGAGCCATCGATGACATGTCCGCCGATAGTTATGTTTACAACTTAGCGCTTTATCTTAAAAATAATCTTGATGCCGATAGTAATGTCTACTTAGAGTGGAGTAACGAGGTGTGGAATTGTGGTCAATTCCGTCAGTGTACCGATAACAGCACTTGGGCCGGGGCCGCCGGTCTTAAGCCGCGCTGGCACACGATGAAGAAGATTGTTGAGGTTAGTAACATCTTCCGCACCGTCTTTGGCGATGCGGCCATGCCCGGCAGCTCCTCTAATCCGCGTATTCGACCGGTGTATGCTGATCAATTTGCCAACGTGGGTGAGGTTGCCGATGTTTTGGCTTGGGGTTATCGTACTTATCCGCAAAAATTAAATCATTATCTCTATGGTTTAGCCTTAGCACCTTATTATGGCAGTGATGGTACTGGTGACACTGGTACGGCCACTCAAATTTTGGGCGGGGTGGTTAATGCTATTAACGGCCGGATGAATGCCATTATGAATGCCGGCGGGCGGGGAGGAACTTACATTGACTTCTACTCCATGGCCCAAAGCCACAGTCTCAAACTCTTGGCTTATGAGGGTGGAACCGACTTTGGCTACACTACTACCAACGGCTTAACTAAGATTGCTCTGCAATACAATGCTGGCATGAAGGATCGAACTCTCGGATACTTGGGTCAATGGAGTGCTTGCGGTGGTGAGTTGTTTACTTATTATCGTTACTCCTTCTGGACCGGTTCTAAGCACCAGTGGGGTCTAACCGATAACCCAAGTGCCTCAATTAGTCGCCAGCCTAAATTGGCTGGTGCTCAACAGGCCGCCAATACTGACAAGCGTTACTTTGAATGTGCGCCGATTACCACCAACTTCTTCTCTTACAATCCTAACGGGGTTATTGGTACGGGTTATGGTTTAACAGGTACATATTACTCCGACAATAACTTAACCACTGTGGCTAAGCTGAAGGATAATAGCTCGGTAGTGCGTATTGATCCGCTTATCAACTTTATCTGGAATAATTACGGTGTCTCCGATGCTTATCCGCGGACTGATTACACCGGCGCAGTGCACACCTTCTCCGCTAAGTGGACTGGCCAGATCCAGCCTAAGTTTACTGGAGCCTACAAATTTGAGATGGAGTTGGATACTGGCGACACTGCGACGGTAAAGGTAAATGGTCAAACGCTAACTTCTAGTCAGACTATTAACTTAACCGCTGGCACCAAGTATTCAATCGAGGTTACTTATCAACCTAATGGTAACGGTGGTATTGCTCGCTTGTGGTGGTCGTCAACCGGTGGCAGTAATGGCAATCAGATTAGAGCCATTGTCCCACGCAGTCAGCTCTATCCGAATTAAAAATTATTAACCATCAAAAAATCCCCGGAAGGGGATTTTTTGATGAGAAGAAGTAATGATTACATTACTTCTTCGGTCGTTTCAGCTGGGGTTGCCTCCTCTTCGGCAGGCATTTCTTCTGGGGTCGTAGTCATGGTCTCCTCCTCTGGCATTGGGGCCTGAGGATCCATTGGATTCATTTCTGGGTCCATAAATTTAAAAGAAATTTAATGATTAATCATTAGCCCAGCGAGAGACGACTATGTTCTCAAGGCCAATGCCTTGCAGTCTACAGGTCTTTCTTAAAAAATCCAAATTGTGGAGATGGCGGGATTGAACCCACGTGTAAAAGGTACCTAAACGCGTTTCTACCAAACTTAGCTGACTTTAAAATTTAATCTTCATCCCTCAAAAGTCGGCAAAATGGTGTGAAGACGAGCTTCTAAGTTTCAGACTATAGCCGAAGCGGATCTATAATCCTAGCCTAAAAAATATGACACCTCGTTACTCAAGTTTAGGCGCTCAAGTAAGAGACGCCGGCATTACGCTAAAGCGAAGGCCGGAGTGTAATATGGCGAAGCCACACTACCCTTAGAAGATGCGTTAGCATTTCTGATTTGCTAAAAGTTTAAAGAGATTCTAGCAACTCTGTTTGGCACGAGCAGAGGCAATCTCTTGTCGAGACTGGCATCCCCGTATATAAATCTAACTTTTCAACGATCTTCCTAAATCACGTTCGGTATCGCGCTTTTTAATCGTCTCGCGCTTATCAAACTTGCGTTTGCCTCGCACTAGAGCAATTGAGAGCTTAAGATACCTCTTCTTATTATACACTGAAAGTGGGATAATTGTCAATCTCTTCATTTTACCCTTACCCAGCAACTCTTTAATCTCCTCCTTCTTAATTAGCAGGCGTCGTGGTCGCTCCGGATCGTAGCCCAGTTGATTTTTAGGCTGATACGGAGCAATGTAAGCCCCCATTAAAGTGGCTTCATCACCATCAATAATTACTCGCGCTCCCTCCAGTGAGGCTTGGCCTTTACGCAGGGACTTAACCTCGGCGCCAGTCAAATCTAAGCCCACCTCTAAGGTCTCTAGAATTTCATAATTAAAGCGGGCCTTCTTATTCTCCACCAGGTTCATGGCGTTATTTTAGCACAATTATTCTACTTGAAGTCGTGTTGTTATTTTGCTAGAGTAGGTCGAAATAACAAGGTCTTTGTGGGCCTTTGACATCATATATTTAACATTAGGTCCCACAGAAAAGGGGAGAGTGAATGTTATCAACCAGTAAGGCTTTAGGAGTGTCGGCAAGAAGTGATTATGGAAGAAACGGTAAGGGGAATGGTCAGATTTTGAAGAAGGTGAAGTATGATCCTGATCGGATTTATAGCTTCAACCCTCAAGAGGTATCTCGTTTTGCCGACCAACCCCGACAAAAACTGGATCCTGATCACGTTGCCGACTTGGCTGAGTCAATGAGGAAGGATGGGCATCGTGAGCCTGGTGTGGTGTGTGAGTATTACGGACCAGAAAAGGGTAAGTACAAGGTGATTTTGATCGATGGAGAAAATCGGCTCGAGGCTTGTAAAAAGGCCGGTATTCTTTTCCGAGCTAGGGTGGAAGTGATTGAAGATGCCAAACATCATCGTCGCCTGTCTCGTATCGCCAACTTTAATCGGCAAGAGCATACTCCTATGGAGATTGCTCTTGCGGTTGATGGACTACGTCAGGATGGATTCAAATGGGAAGACATCTCTGTTGATTTGGGAATGTCCGTTCCCACTCTGGTGGGGATTCATGCCTTAATCAAGTTGGATCCCACTCTCCAAGCTCGATGCGGAAGGAGGGTTCATCGTAGCGAGAGGCTTTCTCTGGGCGTGGCCAAAACCTTGGCTGCCTTGCCTCCTGACGAGCAACGATCTCTGGCTGTAAAGATTAAAGGTATGAGCTCAAGAAAGGCGGAAGTGTTTATTGAGAACGAAGTCGCCGCTCGAGAAATTCCGGTCCAACGCAGTCATATGGGTCGCAAACCTCGTCCGAGTGACAAGATTGATGCTCTCACCACGAAGATCAAGAGGTCGTATGAGGAGCTTGAATTAGCTGTTCATATTGACGAAGGCCTGCTGTTGGCCGGTTTCCGATCTCGAACACTCGAAGCTAATGCGGAGACCTTGTCGGCGTTAACTCAAATACCTATCAAGGTGCAGGAATTGCGGAAAAAGTTGATGCGTTGTATTCCGCAAGAACATCTGAAAAAGATGGGGCAACTAGAAGATAAGAAGAAATAAGGTAATAGCCCCCATGACACACCTGTGTCATGGGGGCTTTGTAATATTCCTTCCTTTTTGACGGTTTTTAAGTATAATGCCCTGGTATGGCAAAAAGCCCTAAAACTCCTAAGGATAAGCGGCCCAAGCTAAGCACCCTCCAGCTGTGGGGCCAATTTGGCAATCAGGTTATTGGCACCCTGCTTATTTTAATGATCCTGGTGGGCCTATACTCCACGGTGGTAGAGAACAGGGAGCCCATCCCCGAGATCCCCATCTCCGAGCTGGCCGCCGCTGTTAATAACGGCCAAGTCTCTTCTATTACCGTCTCGGGTGATAAATTAGAGGCTGTTTATAAGAGTAAGGAGGTTAAGACTTCTAAGAAGGAGGCCGAGCGCGGCTTGTCTGAGACCCTCGCCACTTATGGCGTTAACCCGCAAGCGCTTAGTAAGGTTACGCTTAAGGTGGAGGGGGAGAGCGGCTTCTCCTTCTGGCTCTTAAACTTATTGCCAATTATTATCCCGATTTTATTTGTCATTGTCTTCTTCTGGTTTATCTCCCGGCAAGTGAAGGGGGCCTCGATGCAAGCCTTCTCCTTCGGTCAGTCGCGGGCCCGCGTTATTGATCCGGATGATGCTAATCAAAAAGTTACTTTTAAAGATGTCGCTGGTGTAAAGGAAGCCAAGGAAGAGTTGTTAGAGATTGTCGACTTCTTAAGGAATCCCAAGAAGTTTATTGATATTGGCGCCCGCATCCCTAAGGGTGTGCTGATGATGGGCGCTCCCGGTACCGGTAAGACTTTACTCGCTCGGGCAGTAGCCGGAGAGGCGGGGGTGCCATTCTTTTATTTATCTGGTTCAGAATTTGTGGAGATGTTCGTGGGTGTGGGCGCCTCGCGCGTGCGCGACTTATTCAAGTTGGCCAAGCGCGCCGCGCCCGCCATTATCTTCATCGATGAGATTGATGCCATTGGCCGGCACCGCGGTACCGGCATGGGCGGTGGCAATGACGAGCGCGAGCAAACTCTTAACCAAATTTTAGTGGAGATGGACGGCTTCGAGCCCAATGAGAAGTTAATTATTATGGCCGCTACCAACCGGCCCGATGTCTTGGACCCCGCCTTGTTGCGCCCAGGCCGCTTTGACCGTCGCGTCATGCTCGACTCGCCGGATATTAAAGATCGAGAAGAAATTTTAACCCTCCATGCCCGCAAGAAGCCCTTGGGTGCAGATGTTGATTTACATGTGATTGCCGAGCGTACGCCCGGCTTCTCAGGTGCCGACTTAGCTAACTTAATGAACGAGGGCGCTATCTTGGCCGCTCGTGAGGATCGCACCGAGATTACCCAATACGATCTTATCCGGAGTGTAGAGAAGGTGATGCTGGGCCCCGAGCGCAAGAGTCACATCCTCTCGACTAAAGAGAAGCGCATCACCGCTTATCATGAGATGGGCCACGCCCTGGTGGCCTCGGCCTTGCCTTACGCTGACCCCGTGCATAAGGTCTCGATTATTTCTCGCGGACACGCCGCTGGTTATACTCTTAAATTGCCATTAGAAGACAGGAAGTTACAATCCCGCAAAGAATTTTTGGCCGATATTGCCATGAGCTTGGGCGGTTATGCTGCCGAGAGCATGGTCTTCGGTGATATTACTACCGGCGCTTCCAATGACATCCAAGTCTCCACCGCCTTGGCGCGAGATATGGTGACGCGTTATGGTATGAGTGATAAGTTGGGTCCAATCGCCTTTGAGGGTGGTACGCGCGCCGCTTTGGCCCGGGGAGAAGTAATAGAGAAGACGGCCTCCGAGGCTACTGCCTCGCAGGTGGACTCCGAGGTGGCCAAGATTATGACCGATGCGCTCGCTACCGCTCGCCAAATTTTAACTGATAAGCGCGCGGCGCTTAATCACTTGAGCGAGGAGCTTATTAAAGTAGAAACTTTAGAGCGCGAAGATTTTGAAAAACTTTTAATTTTAAATGGCATTAAGCCGAAGAAGAAGGAGGAAGAGGTAGCGCCCCTTGCCAACCCTATCTTATTGGCGTAGCATGTTTTAGTCCAAACAGAGGGGTTCTGTTTGAGAAAAAGAAGGGGTTGATATATGAGTCAGGCGGATCAGGAATTCAGCGCACAATTGAATTTCGTGATGGAAAACTGGACTCGTTATCTGAAGAGGAGAAGGGGGTTGTAGAGACTTCAACTAAAATATGTGTAGCCGCCCACTCCCCGGGGCGGCTATTTTTGTGCACGCGCTTGGACTCGAACCAAGGACCGCGGAGGTATAAGCTCCGAGCTCTAACCAACTGAGCTACGCGTGCGTGTCCTTAATATATGCTTAGTTGCTCTTGGGGGCAAGAATAGGGAAGTCGGTTGTGAGCTTGTCGGAATAGTAGAATTCGGTGGCCAAACCGCCGAAGGTGTAATCAATGCCATTGATGGGGATAATGGCGCCGCCCACTTGAGGGTTGGCATTGGGTTTAGAATTATTAAAGCCGATATTGAAGAGGGTGATAAGCACACCCACGTTATTATTAATAGGGTAACCGGCCTGCTCCCATTGGGTCATAATTTGTTTAAGATAAAGAGCCGAGTACAAGTAAGACCAATAGTGATTGTGCTCGTCTACCAAGCGCTCGAGGCGCTCTTGATCGGGGTTAGTGGTGGTGAAGTTTAATAAATTCTCATATTGAGCCCCTAAGTAATACGGGGAGTTCTTATCTTTTAAATATTCTTCCACCTTCTTGGCGGTCTCAGGCTTCATCCCCATTACACCCCACGAGAATTGACTCTGAGTGCCGAGGATGACAAGCGGTGAGAAGACTTGTTTGAAGACCTCGCGCTCGGAGTGGAAGAGGCGGAGTTGCTCTACTACGAGAGCACTAGCCAGTGCCCGAGGGTCCACCCCCGCCACGCTGGCGGCCTGATTCAACACCTTGGCATCCTTCTCAATCGCTCCTTCCAGCGTGGTCCACTCCTCGCCCTTACTCCAAGCGTAATCACCGGCAAGACCACCTACACCGGCCGTGTCGCGGAAGCGCCGGCCCAAGTCCACGCCCCCGGGCGTATTGGTAAGACCCAGCCAGACCGCCGCGTAACCAAGGACCAAGAAGAGGCCAATGGCGGCAAAAATGTAGATGACAATGTGGAGCCAATACTTCATGGGCCCCACTGTAACATGGTGGGGGCCAAAAAGAGTTGGGGATAAAGGCTTAAATCATAGTTGGGCCAGCGTAGTATACTTAAGTCAACTCTTCAGGGAGCCTTATTAAGCTTAATTAAAATTATTTATGAGTAAGGGGAAGACAATTCAACCCAAGTTTGCCGTGGTGCTCGCGCTCGCTGTAGTCCTAGTCTTAATCTGGTACGGATATAAGGCTGAATGGTTTAAAGATGTAGGTGTCGAGAATACTGGTGCCGTCGCCGCCGTCTCCTCTACTGATAAACCCGCTAAAGGGGCTTCTGCTGGCATTTCATCCGGTAAGCCCACTATCGCTGTTACCTCGTGGCCAACCTTTGAGATGAAGTATAATGGTGCCGGCCAAGAAAATAACTTGGTGGTTAAGGCCGAGTACTCTATTACTGCTACTACTAAAAAGATTTTTATTCCGGCTACTTGGGGCAATTTATGGATCCGCAACACTGCTTATCAGGGTGCTAATCCGACTAAAATTGAGGTTAAATCACTTGATGCTTTATCTCTTACCAATTGTAATTATGTGGGATCTTGCTATGTCATCCCATCTGGTAAGACGGTACGCTTCGTTGTCCGTCAGGTCTATAATCCCTTGGTAATGTTCGGTGGTTTATACAGTGGCCAGCTCTCCTATCTCCATTACTTAACTGATTCTTCTAATGGCAACTTCTACTACACCCAATTCCCCGCACAAACTTCTAAATTAAACACCATTACCGTTGTAGGCGAGAAGAGTCCTTATGTTTATACTACCGTGGTTGAAACTCAATCCTCCCAGCCATTTACTATTAAGGGAGTCCGCTTAACAGGTGCTAGTCCTTTTATCGAAGGTAATTCTAATCCTGAGAATGTTATTAGTCGCTCGGATACGGAGATGACTTTGGCTATTAAGACTACTCCCGGTGTCTATAGTCTTTACCTTAATCATCCTACATATGGCAAAAGCAATAGAATTCAATTAACAGTTAAAAAGACTGGGTACCCAGAGGTTACTTTCGTAAGTTCTGATGAGACAGTTAATACGGAAGACGGTGCTGATAATGACACTGGTATTTTCACTATCAAATATCGAGTTGAGGCTGTGGGTGGACCAATTTATGTTTCTGATAGAGCTAAAGCTTTAGCTGGTAATACTGTACCAAGTGGCGTTTCTGATGGAGCTGGTGTGTTATATACCATTGGAGAGTTAGGCCTTAACCCATCTACTAGTGGATTAAGCTCGATTGTAACCTTTACTACTAGTGGTGGGGCTAGCGATTCGGGAGTCTATAATGGTGTTTATTTGCAGGAAGGAGAAGAAACAGAAATGACACTGACGGTAGCTAAAACTAATTTAGGCAACTCTACTGATGATGGCATATACCAAGTTCATTTGCGTGGCATTGGGTGGTCCTTAATCGATAGTCCAACATTTCAGATTTACCAACCTAAAGGTATAGAAGATTACAAAACCGATCCAGTTACCATTAACTAAAATCAGTTATGCGTAAACAAAAAAATAATAAGCAGAAGTTAATCCTCATCGCCGGATTAATCATGACTTTAATCTTGGGCTATCGCGGCTATCAAGCCGGCTGGTTTGAGAATAATCGTACTGATAATCTTGGTGCCGTGGCCGCCGTCTCCTCTACCAATGGTAAATTAATCCCCGGTGCCAAGGCCGTCTCTGGCTCTACTTCTTCTCCTCAACCGGTTATTGCCGTAACTTCTTACCCAACCTTTGAAATGAAGTATGGCAGCGCTGGTAACGAGAATAATTTAGTTGTTAAAGCAGAATATTCTGTAACGGCCCAAAACGGCAAGATCTTCCTCCCTATTAATTGGAACTTGATGGAAGTTAAAAATACCCTCTATCAATATGCTTATACCAATAAAATTGAGACTAGGGCCTTAGACTCGGTGGTAACTGGTACTTGTGCCACCTTTGGTTCTTGCTATGAGATCCCTAAAGATAAAACAGTGCGTTTTGTCACCCGTCAAGTTTATGATCCCAAGATTATGTTTGGTGGTGCTTACACCGCTAAATTAAACTCTCTCTATTTCTCTCTAGATGCTAGGGATTACACTAGTTTCTATTACAAACTATTCCCCAGCCAAACTTCTAAATTAAACACTATTACTGTCGTAGGCGAGAAGAGTCCCTATGTTTATACTGCGACTCAAAATATACCTTGGCACCAAACCTTCACTCTAAAGGGAATTCGCTTATCTGGAACTAAGCCAGTGATCACAAATAGTATCCATAATACCGAAGTAAACCCTATTATTATTAGCCAGAGTGATACTTCAGTAACTTTAAACATGGCTTCTAGCTTTGGGCCTTATAGTATTTATTTCGTTCATCCTGTTTACGGTAAAAGTAATACGGTAGTCGTCAATGTTGAAAGTAGTTCCCTTACCCCTGAAGTTGTTGGAATGGGTGGCACGATTGTGAGTGGTCAGATTTCTCCTTCTAAACCACATTCTCTAACCGGTGAAGTTGTAATTCAAATTAAGGCAAAAGGAGGTACTGTTATGAAACCAACCATAAATGATTTTAAAGTAGTATTTACTCCCACTACTGACGCCACTGCGCCTTATGACAACTTCTATACTCCTGAAAATTCAATTGAGATCTCACCTGTTGATAAAAGTATTGAGATAACGCCAAATATTGCCTCTATTAAGGCTGGTGAAGCATATACCGTTAAGGTTAAAGGAGTAATTTATTCTAATAATCCTGCTGTTACTTCATCTCAAATGTTAAGAATGGTGGTGCCTAATGTTATCTCTCAAGTTGATGGTCAGGAGTTTTATAGTTTCCCCTTGTTTAATCGGACTCCCTTTCAACGTCTCGTTAAGGTAGTTACTCCTTAACCCTAAATTTAACAATTATAACAGTTTAATTATTAAATTAACCGAAAGAATATCTTAATGAAAAAATTATTGGTCATTGGGGCGCTGTGTTTCATCTTACTAGGCTCACCGGCGGTGTCGTTGGCCCAGACTCTCACACTCTCGCAGCTGCAAGCAATAGTGGCCTCGCTCCAGGCCCAGCTCAATGCTCTTATCGCCCAGCTTAACCTCATCCAACAACAAGAAAATAATTCTAAACCAATTGTTAGACCGATTGAGAGTATTAAGCGTTCTGTTGCTGTTATTTCACCCAATGGAGGGGAGAATTGGGAGATAGGAAAAGAGTATTCAGTAAGTTGGAATAGGCCAACAGATACAATTTCAGATCAAATGTGGCCAAAAGGTTATTATCTTCAAATTGATTTGGTCGGAGGTCCAACACCCATTAATCTAAAGACTGTATCAGGGTCTATTTATACCAGTGCTTCACAACGAGTGATGGTAAATTCGACTGGATGTTATACCGATTATTGTTATGAATTTAAGCCAGGGAAATACAAAATAAAAATTACGGTGTATGATGGCAAGCCATGTCTAGGTCTATGTGCTCCTGGTAATTACGGTAAAGAAGTTGTCTCGGATACAAGCGATAACTACATTACAGTCAGCGGTAAATCCGTTTCTAATCCTTCCATCACTGTTACTTCACCTAATGGGGGAGAGACGTTAAAAGTTGGCAATAATCACTATATTCAATGGAATCATACGGTGCCTCTATGTGGAGATTGTGCAGAGCCTTCGGTCTTAGTAAAAATTATTGGTAAAGCCTACGAAGCCAAGTTAGGATTTATAGATGTAAATGATAAAGGATTTAATTGGAAAGTGGGCGAATCCATGGCAGGGTCTATTCCTTTGGATGGTAATCCATTTCAGATTGAAACTTGTGTAGGGGTAAATAATCAAAATATTTGTGATCGGTCTGACTTCTTTACTATCGTCAAACAAGAAACCCCTTCTCGAGCGGGGACGATTAACGTGAAGGTGTTGAAGGGTGGGATTTATTGCTTCACTACGCCGTGCGAGTTCCCACTCGCCGGCGCGGAGGTTAGTCTTTATAACTCGAGTAAGGTTTTAGTGGGGACTAAAACCGTAGATGCCAGTGGTGTGGCCTCCTTTTCTGGCCTTAATCCGGGTACTTATACTGCCATATCTCGAGCCAGTGGTTACGTCAATACTACCAATACCATTGGCGTTTTAGTTGGACAATCAGTAGCCATTAAGACCGTTTTAATGGTGCCGCCGGCTCCCACCTCTCAACTAAACACTAACCCGGATTTAGCGGCCGTGTTACAATCTTTACAAGGGGTCTTACAAGGCCTGTCTGGGTCTTTGGGCCATTAACAGTTTAATTATTAAATTATAAATGAAAAAGTTTATTATCTCCGGTCTGCTTGCCTTGCTCTTGGTGCCCGCCTCGGTTGGCGCCATTGGTGAGGTGCTAACTGAAGATCAGTCCACTACCAACAATTGGTGCAACGCCAATTATCCGGCCTTGAGCCTTACTCGAGCCAATGATGGCTTGATCTGTGATGCCCTAACGGCGCAAGAGAACATGCGCAAGTTAATTCAATTATTACAACAACTTCTGGCCTTGCGTCAGCAGCTCCAATCAATCTTGGGTAATCAGCCATTACCACCTGTGGATGACGACGACGATGATACTCCTACCCAAGTTAATAATAAAGTTAAGTTAGATATTACCGGTATTAAGTCCAATTATGCTTTAGGCGAGAATATTGCCTTCAATATTGTGGCTTCCAAGAAGGATAATGGTCCCAGCACCCTCAACTTTACCGGTTGTCAGGTTAAGTACACCATTACTCTTGAGACCGGGGCTAAACCAATTGTTTATAACTCTTTAGCTTCTCAGACTTGTCCTACTGCTATCTCTAGCGTTTCTTTAACCAAGATTTGGCCGCAGACCTTTGTTAATACTCTTCAGTCTGGACCATATCGTTTAACGGCCGAGGTAATTGGTTATGGTACTACCGATTGGCACTTCAATATTAAGAAGCCGGGCGAGAGGTCTATCTCTCTTACTCAACCGGTGGGTAATGTAGTCTGGGAGGCCGGCGCGGCCAACCTAGTTAAGTGGAGTACTGACGGTACGGTCTTAACCGATAAAGTGGATATTGTGCTTATTAGTCCAACCAATGCTTATAGT
>JAGORB010000010.1 GCA_018063065.1 Minisyncoccota bacterium | reverse complement strand
ACGCAATGTTGCTGTTTGAAGAGTCAGAAGCACCATTACCAGTAGTGTAGGTAACAAGAGCGGAAGCGTCAGCAGTAGTAGCAGTTCCAGCCTCATCTAACAAGTAGGGGACAGCGGAGATGCTAGTACCAGTAACAGTAGAAGCAGTCGTAGCGGTTGCACTGTCTGCAACATATACGGTGCCATCGAAGGCTTCAACACGATACTTAATAGTGAATACACCAGTATCGTCGTCGTTACCATCATCTACGTTAACAGAAGTAGTTGGGTTACCAACGAGGGTAACATAAATACCAGTGTCGTAGAAGGACATGGAGTCACCCAAAGAGGTGCCCGTCTTGTCAGAATCACCTAAGTCTTCACCGGTCTCATCCTCAGCATCCACGTAGTCGCGGTTGGTAGCTGTGAATTCAGCCTTAAGGGTGTCGCCCTCGTCAAAGTCACCCGATTGGATGTCATTAACGTCGGCAGTTACCACAACCTCAACTTCCTCGCCCTCACTGATAGTGAAGTCGATATCATCGAAGGTAACGGTAGCAGCAGTAACGGTAGAAGTGGAGATAGTCTCCGAGAACTCCTCACCATCAATGCTCAAGTTCAAGGTATTAGCTACCAAGTCAACGTCAGCAGCGCCAGTTACCGTAAGGGTAATTGGCAAGTCCTTGATCTCAATGTCAGAACCGTCAGCCTCAAGAGTGAAGCGTAAGAGCTCAACATCATTGGTATCATCAGAAGAATCAACGTTAACAACCTGAGCGTCTGGACTGTCGTTAGACAAGCTAGCCTGCAACTCAACATCAGCTGCCGAAGCAAAGGTGTTGAAGGAGAAGGTAACAGTGCCAGTGCCAGGATCCTCCGAAGTGGAAGCACCCTGAGCATCTACGAAGCGAACTGTGCGGAAGTCAACAGTCCAAGTATCGCTAGCATCGTTAGTATCGAGGTTAGGAATACCAGAAACAGCAACTACCAACTCAGCAGTGTCGTCAGCGCGGATAATAGCGCCAGAGTCCAGAGTCAAAGTCTGAGACCAAGCGTTATCATCGTTGAAGTCCTCAGCGTCGGTGCGAGCTACTTCCTCGCCATCGAGCCAAACAGAAACCTCGGTAGCGTAGTCCTCAAAGTCGCTACCAGCTGTACCCTCGTCAAAGACGAGCTTAACAGCAGTCAAGCGAATATCAGAACCCTCGTCAGCCTCGATTTCAAGACCAGCTACCTCTACATCCTCCTCGTCCTCACCAACCTCTTCGTTGTTGAGTTTAGAAAGAATGTCCCAGGTATCAACAGAACCAGCACCACCACTCAAAGTGGAGTCAGAGCCAGTACCTGTACCGGTGCCAGTACCAGTTCCGGTACCAGTGCCAGTGCCAGCAGAAGCGGCAACAGCGGCGCGAGTCTTAGGACCGAAGTAACCAGCAGCTGGCATGATGCCATTAGCAGCCTGGTAGGCAGCTAAAGCAGCTTTGGTCTTAGCACCAAAGTAAGTGGACTCCATTCCAGGAGCACCAGCGCCAGTAGTAGCTACAACATAACCCTTAGAGTTGAGCCAAACTTGTAATGCGCGAACATCCTCACCAACGCTACCGATCGTAAGATCGCGAGTGAAGGTAGTGGAAGCAGCGGCAGAAGCACCACCACTTAAGGCAGCGATCTGAGCCTGCAAAGAAGCAATAAGAGCTTGCAGTTCAGCAGCAGTCTGAGCGCTAGCTGGAGCTGGTGAAACAGCTACAGCAAGAACCAAACCAACGGTTGCGAAACCAACAAGCACTTTAGTCATTTTAGTCATATAACAGTGTTTGTAATTTTTTAGAAAACGAAACTAATAATATTTTAATAATAATTATTTCAAGAATCGACTTGCAGAACACCCCAACTGTTTTTAGGCAGTTGGAGGCTAAGCTGCGAGGAGGACGTTTATCGACATCGCCCCACTCGACTGGCTTACAATTTTATTAACCTCGCCGGTGGCAAGAAATAAATCTTGCCACCGGTAAAGATTAATAACAAAAGGAAGAAAATCGTTCAGTCATTTATTCAGGCAGTAATATTAACTTGTCAAAGAACCAACCACAGTCAGCCTTGCCAGCATTATACAACAGAGCCCCAATATTTAGGTCTCCGTAATGTGGATAACCAGCTATAAAACACAAGCTTTTCTGACCAAATCGCTACCCGGCAGTATAGCGCAATTGGGAGCAATGGTCAATGTAAAATTTAAATCAAAGAATAACGACTCCAGCGTCTCTCACCCCGCTTCTTCAATAAGCCTTTATCTACCAATTCCAATAACTCTCGTTGCACCGTCTTAGAGCTAAAGTTGGGCAAAGTGTCAGCAATGTCTTTTATAGACAGCCAACCCTTGCCCTTTAAATGAGCCAGAATTTGTTGTTGGCGTTGATTCTTGTCCAATATGTCTTTATTGGAAGTTGCAAAAGACTTATCAGACACATTAGACATAGGACTATTAGGGACATTAGAGACAGGAGGAGTGGTAGTAGAAATAGCCGGAGCTGGGAGCATTGGATCAACCTTCAAACCCTGATTTAGGCTCTTGAGAGACTCACTTTCCAGCAATCCTAGGAGATTGGAGTATTCCTTCCGTAAAAGAGCAAAGTTCATTTGTGATACTCCGCCAGTGGATAAAGATAGGTCAATTAAGGCAATTATTTTTTGAATAAGTTGAATCAAGCCGTCCGACTGATTATTATTCTCCCCGCCAGGTAAAAGAGAGACGGTGTCGAGGGCTAATTGGCGCAACTCCCACTTAAGTGGCTCTCTATCAGACATGAAGTCTGTCACCAAATAGACAGCTCGGGAAAGCTTTTCAATCTTTAAGACATTAAAAGACTTATTTTCCATATATTTGTCTCTTATAGACTTTTAGTTATTACTTAAAGACAGTTTACTCTTAAAGATCTCTTCTGTCCAATACACTTAAAAAGGGCCTAAATGCTTGCTTTTTGATATAATAAACTTTATGTCTCGTCGTAAGAATCGAGCTAATTATAAAAAGGACATGCCCGGCAAGAATCAGTCGCGTGGGGCGGTTAGCTATACTGGCGGCTTCTTCAGTCATATTAAAGAAGAGACCAAGAATACCGCTTGGGCTATCGCTATTTTTATCCTCACTGTCTTCTTAATCCTCGCGAGCTTTAAGTCGGCCGGGCCGGCGGGGGCCTTCACCTACACTCAACTCACCACTCTCTTGGGCCAAGGCTTCTTCCTCTTGCCGATTAGCTTGGTGCTGGTGGCGGTCTCCTTCTTGCGGGACAATCGACCTCACTTTGCCCGGTGGCGCTTCTTAAGTGGATTGGTGGCCTTACTCGCCTTGCTCGCTAGTGCCGAGTTGGTGCATGAAGGCAGTGGCGGGATGGTTGGTTACCTACTCTCCAAACCACTCGTCTCCCTTTTTGATATTTATTTAAGTTTAGTAATTAGCGCCTCCTTGGTGGTCATCTCAAGTTTGGTGTTATTTGATTCTCACTTAACTCTTCAGGGCCGACTCTTTGGTTGGTGGTTATGGGGCCGCCCCGTCTCCGGTGAGGATGAGCTGGAAGAAGATTTATTAACTCCTCCGGGTCAAACAGCCGAATTAAAGCCGGCTGAGATTGAGAAGATGGAATCTCGCGAGCCAATTATCAACACTCCGCGCATTGATAAGAACCCGGCCGATTTAAGTGGCTTCATTACCATGCCTCGCCGCAAGGGCGGCTCGGCCTTCACTCCCCCACCACTCTCACTTTTATCTAATGACTCGGGCCGACCGGGCGTGGGTGACATTAAAGCTAACGCTAATATTATTAAAAGAACGCTCGCCAACTTCGGCATTACGGTTGAGATGGATGAAGTCTCGATTGGTCCCTCCATTACTCGTTATGCTTTTAAACCCGCCGAGGGCGTGCGCTTATCGCGCATTATTACTCTCCAACGCGATTTAGAATTATCACTTGCCGCGAGCCCCATCCGCATTGAAGCACCCATCCCCGGTAAAAGTTTGGTGGGTATTGAGTTGCCCAACAGTGCTAAAACCTTGGTTGGCTTAGGTAGCTTGCTCGGTAGTAAAGATTTTACCGACGGCCGCGATCCACTACTTATTTCTTTGGGTCGTGGTATCTCCGGTGAGCCATCCTTCGCTCGTCTGACCAAGGCGCCCCACTTACTTATTGCCGGTGCTACCGGCTCGGGTAAGTCGGTGACCATTCACACTGTTATTACCTCCCTCCTCTACCGCCAACCACCAGACAACTTGCGCTTTATCATGATTGACCCCAAGCGCGTGGAGTTAACTTTATATAACAAGATTCCTCACTTGCTCACGCCAGTTATTACCGATCCGAAGAAAGCGATTATGGCCCTGCGTTGGGCGGCGGGCGAGATGGATCGCCGTTACAATATCTTAGAAGCGGAGGCGGTGCGTGATATCGACTCGTATCATAAAAACATTCTCACTGCCGCCGGTGGTGAAGAGAAAGAGCAAATGCCTTACATCGTCATTATTATTGATGAGTTGGCGGATATTATGTCGACTTATCCGCGCGAGTTGGAAGGAGCGATTGTCCGCTTGGCTCAAATGTCTCGCGCTGTGGGTATTCACCTAATTATCTCCACTCAACGCCCAAGCGTAGAAGTTATTACCGGCCTCATTAAGGCCAACATCCCCGCTCGTGTGGCCTTGCAGGTGGCTAGTCAAATTGACTCGCGGACAATTATTGATATGGCCGGCGCCGAGAAGCTCTTGGGCGCTGGCGATATGCTGTACTTGGGTAGTGAGATGAGTAAGCCGGTGCGCTTGCAATCGGCCTTTATCTCGGAAGACGAAGTTAAGAAAGTAACCAAGTACTTGGCCGAGAATTATGAAGCCGAGTTGCCAGCCCTTGATTTAAGTGGGCCGACCGAAGGCTCTAATAATGCTCTCTACAGCACCGCCCTTGATGGTGGCGATGATGACGAGCTGTATGAACAAGCCCGCGTAGCGGTAATGGAGGCCGGTAAAGCCAGCGCCTCTTACTTGCAACGCAAGCTTAAGGTGGGCTATGCTCGAGCCGCTCGACTAATTGATATGTTAGAAGAGCACGGGGTCGTGGGCCCCGGCGATGGTGCCAAGCCGCGGGAAGTAAGAGGCGCTAACACAACTGAAGGTTATGGTGAGATGGTGGAATAATAGTTGGAATCCCCGCTATGTTATAGCCTTAGTTGTTATCCTCCTTATTGGCGGTTATGCTCTCTCCCGCTCTTGGAACTTGCTAGCTGGACCGGAACTCATAATTAATACCCCTATTGAAGGCCAGGCGATTAAGGATAGCTTCATCACTGTTAGTGGCGAGGCCGAGCGTATTGCCAGTCTCCACCTAAACGGCCGGCAAATCTTCACCACCACCGACGGGCACTTTAACGAGTCTTTACTCCTCCTCCCGGGCTATAATATAATTGTCATAACCGCGGAAGATAAGTTTGGCCGAGAATTGATTAAAAAGATTACTCTAATTAACGACGAAGTATGATTAAAAAGAAAGAAAAACCGCAGAAGCTCTCCGGAGGTGAGATCAGCGATACTATCCGCGCCATCCAAGCCAAATTTGGCGATGAATCAATTATGAAGTTGGGCGATCGCCCCAAGGTGGGGGTAGATGCTGTTTCTACTGGCTCCCTTGGTCTTGATATGGCCTTAGGAATTGGCGGTATGCCCCGCGGAAGAATTATTGAAATTTATGGTCCAGAATCATCCGGTAAAACTACTCTGGCCTTGCATGTAGTAGCGCAAGCCCAGAAGGCGGGAGGTATTTGCGCCTTCATCGATGCCGAGCACGCCATGGATCCAGAATATTCTAAAAAGATTGGTGTTAAAATTGACGAGCTCCTCCTCTCTCAACCGGACTACGGTGAGCAAGCTTTAGAAATTGCCGAGAGTTTAATTAGGTCCGGTAAAATTGATGTGATTGTTATTGACTCCGTGGCCGCCCTCACGCCTAAAGATGAGATTGAAGGTGATGTGGGCGCGCATCATGTGGGCAAGCAAGCTCGTCTCATGAGTCAGGCCCTGCGCAAGATGACCGCGATTGTGGCTCGCTCCAAGACGGTGGTTATTTTTATTAATCAAATCCGCATGCAAATTGGCGTAATGTTTGGTAACCCGGAGACCACCCCAGGTGGTAAGGCACTCAAGTTCTACTCCTCTGTTCGCCTCGACGTCCGTCGTATTGCCCAAATTAAAAAGGGTGAAGAAGTGGTGGGTGGCCGCGTGCGCGTGAAGGTGGTGAAGAATAAAGTAGCGGCTCCCTTCAAGCAAGCGGAGTTTGATATTCTTTATAACGAGGGTATCTCGCCGGAGGGTGAAGTCTTGGCCTTGGGTGAGAAATATAAACTCCTCACCAAGTCGGGCGGCGCCTATGCTTATGGTGATATTAAACTCGGTCGCGGTTATGACTCGGCACGCACCTTCCTTAAAGATAATCCCAAGCTCAAAACCGAGTTAATTAAAAAAGTTAAAGACGTGGTTAAAGAAGAGGCCGCTGACTAGACTTCTCTCCCCTGCTCGGCTATAATCGCTCCGTATGGCTATCTTAGAATACAATGAAATTAAGCCGCGGAAGTTTATCGTCCATGAGGGCGAGCCTTTTGAAGTGCTCTCCTCACACGTCTTCCGTAAGCAACAGCGCAAGCCGGTAAATGCCACCAAGCTCCGCAACCTCTTAACCGGTCGCGTAGCTGAGGTCTCCTTCGGCCAGAGTGAGAAGGCCAATGAAGCCGAGTTGGATAAGCGCGAGGTTAAATATTTATATACCAACAAGGGTGAGTACTGGTTCTGTGAGAAAACTGACCCGAGCAAGCGCTTTAAATTAGAACCGGCTTCAGTGGAGGGTAAGATTGAATACATTAAGCCTAATGATCTGGTCTCTCTCCTCTCGTTTGAAGATCGAGTAATTGGTATCTCCATCCCGATTAAAGTTGATTTGAAAGTGGTAGACGCACCGCCGGCCGTTAAGGGCAACACCGTCCAGGGCGGCACAAAACAAGTTAAGTTAGAGACCGGTCTCACTATCGACGGGCCAATGTTCATCAACGAGGGCGACATCCTCCGCATCAATACCGAAACGGGCGAATACGTGGAGCGCGTGAATTAAATAAAAATTATAAAAAGTTTCAGCCGGCGAGATCATATGATCTCGCCGGCTGTTTCAGTTATTTTGGCTTGCTTTGGTTGGAACCTAGAGATGGAAATTTGATTGTTATCTCCTCACCTTGCATCTCAATCCACTTCAAGTGAGCTTTAACCATCTCATCCTCAATTTCATAACCGCACGCCTTTAACCAGACCTTGAAGTTTTCAACCTTATCCAGTTCAAACAAAACCGCTTCAATTGAAGATATCTTCCAGATATGATTTGGTGTAGGCAACGAACGAGGCTTCGGCTTATTCCACTGATAAATCAGCGCAGGAGAGCAGCCTATTGTTCTCGCAATCCATCTCCCTTCACTTACCTGCATCAATCTTTTGATACGTTCCTGGAGAAAGCGGGTGTCAGATTTTTTAGCGTCACCCTTACTACATCGAATATTTCTACTCATTTTTCCTCCCCTTTTCTGGACACAGAACTAACATAAAACAAAAAACCCGTCAATAGACGGCATTTTTAGGTTATTTCCCTATTTATTAGCCAATAACGAATGGGAGCAAGGCCAAGGAGCGGGCGCGCTTGATGGCGGTGGCCACGCGACGCTGGTGCAAGGAGCACAAGCCACTCTTCTGATGCTTAATGATACGAGCATGCGTATCGATAAACTGCTTCAAGACCTCGATATCTTTATAATCGATATCTTTAATGTTGTTAGTACAAAAATGACACTGTTTCATAGTAGATAGCTTTTAGTAAATCTTAATAAGTTAAAACGGAATATCGTCCGGATTAATATCTTCAGTCGGGTAATCAATCCCCTCACTCACGGGTGCCGGCTGATCCTCACCCGCTGGGGCGGGAGCGGCTCCACCACCTTGCCCCTCGCGCTTGGGGCCAAACTGCACGCGGTCAGCCACAATCTCGGTGCGGTACTTCTTCTGGCCATCGGCGGCATCCCAACTCCTGGTCTGCATCCGACCCTCCACCAACACCGAGGAGCCCTTGCGGAGGTACTGAGCCACATTGGCGGCCTGCGCGCCGAAGACAACAATATTGTGATACTGTGTGTCCTCTTGGCGCACGCCATTCTTATCCTTCCACACTCGCGAGGTGGCTACCGAGAAGGAGGTCACTGCCGCGCCGGAAGGCAAAGAGCGCCGCTCTGGATCACGCGTTAAATTTCCGATTACAATGGCTTTATTTAAATACATAGTTTAAGCTGGTTGTTCTAAGAGACCTTCAATTTCTTTATCAATCGCCTCTTTGGTCATCGGCTCGGCGGTGGGAGCAACTACCGCTTCCACTTCTTCTTTAGTCGTTTTAGGAGTCATGGGCTTACGAGTGGTCACGCGCTTAGGCGCCACCAACTGACCGGCATTCTTGGGTAAAGTGAGGAAGGTGAAGCGGACCAAGCTCGGTTCCAGCTTCAACTTAGCTTCTAAGCCCAGGAGGGCCTCCGGAGCGATATTTAAGCGGATAGCGCCAAAGTAGGCGTCAGTAAAGATGGTGTGCTGATGCTCAAAGGCCTTGGTTACGGGGTAAGACAGGGCCATCATCTTGGGGGCAATCTCCCCGGCAATAGTCCCACCAGCGGCCACAATGAGGCCTCCCACCTTATCGGCTACCACTTGGGCGATATCCGCCTCCGGCACCAACGGCGAGTACAAATAACCCAGCTCAAAGAGCTTGGTGTCGCCTTTCTCTACCTTTACATCTTCTGCCATATTGCCCCCAATCCTAACAGAGTCCACCGGAGATGTCAAAATACCCTTCCATCCCTTTAAAAGGTAAAATACTCAAATATGGTAATCAGTAAAATTAACGTTATTTTAGTAGCCGGAGGCCGGTCGGCCGAGCATGAGGTGTCGGTTATTTCGGCTCAGAATATTGCTCAAGCCTTAAATAAGGAGAAATATAATATCTCTATTGTTGGTATAGACAAAGAAGGTCACTTTAAAAAGTTATCTCTCCCCACACTTCTAGAGAGTAAGGTTATTTCTACCCAAACAAAAAATACTTCCTTGAGTTTAGTCGCTCAAATAGACCCACTAGAGGAAAACTTGTCTGAAGCATCAAATACAAAAGTAGTCTTCCCTGTTTTACATGGATCATATGGTGAAGATGGAACCATTCAGGGTTTGCTTAAAATAATGGATGTCCCATTTGTAGGGGCAGGTGTCCTAGGATCAGCTATTGGAATGGATAAAGACGTCATGAAAAGAATACTACGAGATGCCAATATTCCAATTGCCGACTTTTTGACCTATCATGCTTACCAGAAAGATGTCATAGTTTTTAATGAGGTAGTAAATAAACTTGGGTTACCTATTTTTATTAAGCCGGCCAATTTAGGATCATCAGTAGGAATTAGTAAAGTGAAAACGGAGGATGAATTTAAACAAGCCCTAGAGACTGCATTCATTTATGACGACAAAATAATTATTGAAGAATTTATTGACGGAAGAGAATTAGAGTGTGCCGTTTTAGGTAATGACTTCCCAGAAGCTTCTGCTGTGGGTGAAATTAAACCCACCCATGAATTTTATTCTTATGAAGCCAAATATCTCGACCCAAATGGGGCAGCCCTATCAATCCCCGCCAATATCCCAGAAGATAAGTCCAAGGAACTTCAGACCTTGGCTGTGGCCACATTTAAGGCCCTAGAGGGTGAAGGAATGGCTAGGGTGGATTTTTTCCTTAAAAAAAGTGGTGAGATTATAGTGAACGAAGTTAATACCATACCTGGCTTTACCACTATCAGTATGTACCCTAAATTGTGGGCTCATAGTGGTTTATCTTATGACAAACTTTTGGACAAACTAATTGATCTGGCAATTGAAAAATACAGCCAGAAAAAGAAGTTAAAAAATAATCTATAAATTCTATAATCCAAAAAATTGTTTGGTGTTCTGGAGGAGCTGGGCGGCGACTTCGGGCTCGGGGAGGTTTTTGAGGAGGGCGATTTTGGCCACCACTTCTTTTACATACACAGGCTCATTGCGCTTGCCGCGATATGGCACCGGGGCCACATAAGGCGCGTCGGTCTCAGCCATAAGCTTATCAAGCGGAACGTTTTTAATTACTTCATCATAAGCGTCGGTAAAGGTGATTAAACCGGTAAAAGATAGTGAGTCGCCACGAGACAATAACTTCTGCGCCACCTCCCACGAGCCGGCAAAGAAGTGAGCATGAGCCCTCCCCGCCTGCTCCCCCTCCAGCATAGCCAAAACATCTTCGTAAGAATCACGAATGTGCAGCATTAGGGGCTTACCCACCTCTTTAGCTAAAGCAATTTGTTGTTTAAATAATTCTTGTTGTTTTACCTTAGTCTCTTCATCTTCAATCCTAAAATAATCCAAACCACATTCGCCGATCGCCACCACCTTAGGGTGAATAGCTAAATTTTTATAAAAGTCATAATCAAATCCCTCCTCCACAGCATGAGGGTGCGACCCGATCACCGCCCACATATCTTGATTTTCCTCGGCCAACTTCACTACTTCAGCGGAAGTTTTTTTATCCGTGCCAATATTTATTACCCCCACCTCAGCCTCTAGCGTGCGTTTAATTACCTCTGCCCGGTCACCATCGTACTCTGGGAAGTTAAGGTGAGCGTGGATATCGATGTATTTCATAACCTTAATCTAAGCGCGAGAAGAGTGGTGCCTCGGGAGCTTTATTGGTTTTAATTAAGTTTTTAACCGTCATACTAGTCTCCAACATAATCGGTTCAAGCATTTGGGCCACGGCCGATAAATCAATTACCAATTCTTTAATTAATTCTCTCCCCTTATCCGGATCAGTCTTCACTAATTTGAATGGCTCAGTCGCCTGAATCTTTTGATCCAGCTCGGCAATCTTGTGCCAAATTAAATCGGCCGCTTTATTAAACTCAAAATTATTTAACAAATTTAAAAATTCGGTCGGGATAGTATTATCAGGGATTACCGGCGCCTCATCTAAATTATCTTGAGCCATCTTCATCACTCGGCTCACCAAGTTGCCCAAGCCATTAGCCAAGCCGGCATTGTAAGCCTCTTTAAACTTCTCCATCGTGAAGTCAGAGTCTTCAAAGGGGTGGATGTGGCGCGCCAAGTAATAGCGCAGAGCGTCTATACCGTACTCATTTACTAAATCCAGCGGATTAACCACATTGCCCACACTCTTGCTCATCTTCTGCCCATCACTGGTGATGAAGCCATGGATCATTATTTGCCGAGAGGGCGGGAGTCCGGCGGACATCAGCATCGCCTGCCACATTGCCGCTTGCTGGCGTAAGTTGTCCTTACCAGCAAATTGAATTACCGGCCACCACTGCTTAAACTTAGCCTCATCGGTGGGCCAGCCAATGGCTGAAATATAGTTAACCAGGGCGTCAAACCACACATACATTACCTGCTCTTCATCCCCCGGCACCGGCACGCCCCAGGGCATCTTAGACTTCAAACGCGAGATACTAAAGTCCTCCAACCCTTGGGCGACGAAGGACTTAATCTCGGTTAAGCGTCCATTCGGTAAAACAAAGTCGGGATTGCTCTCATATAAATCTAGGAGCTTCTGCTGGTAATTAGAAAATTTAAAGAAGTAATTCTCCTCCTCAATCAGCTCCAAGTCTTGATTAGGGTGGATGGGGCATCGCCCCTCTACCAACTCCGAGTCAGTCTTCTCTAGCTCACAACCCACACAATACTTAACTTGATAAGTCTTTTTATAAATATCCCCGGCCGCCTCACACTGCTGCCAGAAGGCTTGCGCCGCTTTAAGATGATGCTCATCGGTGGTGCGGATAAAGTTAATCTCCGGCAGCACTCCCAAGGCTTGGGGTAAAGATTTAAAGCGGGAGGCATAGTCATCTACATATTCTTGAGTAGTAATACCGGCCGCTTCAGCCGCGCGATAAATCTTAAGTCCATGTTCATCGGTACCGGTGTTAAAAAATACTTCTTCACCCGTCAACTTCTTAGCCCGGGCCACAATATCGGCCTGCACCAATTCTAAAGCAAAGCCAATATGCGGATCGGCATTAACATATGGAAGGGTGGTAGTAAGGTAAGTAGACTTAGCCATTAGTCTCGCGGAAAACGTGCTTGCGCTTCTGATAGTCGCCAGTCATTTCCAGAATTAAAGTGGCAATCGGTACGGCCAAGATCATACCCAAGAGTCCCGCTAGTTGAGCACCGATGAAGAGAACGATAATCACAATAATCGGCGGGATACCCACAATCTTCCGCACCACCAACGGATAAATAAGGTGATTCTCGAATTGTTGAATAATAATATAAAAGCCCAGCACCAAGAGACCAAGGACGAAGCTGTCGGTAAAGCCCAAGAGTACCGCCGGCACGGCCGAGATGATCGGACCAAAGAATGGGATCAGCTCCATGATGGCCGCGAGGATGGCGAGGAGTAAGGCGTATTTAACCTGTAAAATAGAAAGGCCGAGATAAACCAGCACTCCAATAATTACTCCGAGCAATAATTGCCCCTTGGCCCACTGACCAATCTTCTCACGCGAGCGCGCCCACAAGTCCATTACATAAGCCTCTTGCTTAACCGGCGTTACTAGACGTAAGAAGTCACCCACACCATCCTTCTGCACCGCGAGATAGAAGGAGATCACAATAATCATAATGAGGCTGAAAGCGCCGCCGAAGAAGGATCCCGTGGCTCCAAACAAGCCGCCGGACTCGGCCACAATTAAGGACTGAATTTGCACCACTAAGTCTTTAAGCGAGATGCTAGTTGCCAAACCACCAGTAATGGCCGAGAGTGGATCAAGCGCCGGATCAAATAAATCGAAGGAGGAGAAGCGGTCCGGCAAAGTACCGGCCAAGTTGGACAACTCGTTAAAGAGCGGTGGGATAAAGAAGTAGATCGTGACCGAGATGATAAGCATAGCCACCAAGTAAACTATCAGCACCCCCAAGACGCGAGGGATCTTCCACGCGGCCATTGAGCGGGTGAAGGGCTCCACCGAGGAGGCCACCACCACCGAGGTGAGGAGAATTAAGATTAAATCGCGGAGAATATAAGCGAGCCACACTAGACCCACCACCGCCATTGTGCGGAGAATAGTGCCAGTAGTAATACTAATAACCTTATCGTGTTCCAGCGGCATAATGTAGAGATAATACTATATTTTAAGGATTCCTTCAAACGCTTCCTCACTCTCAAAGGGCCCGATAATCGCCAAGTTTAAGCCTTCATTTTTAAACAACTCCTTGGCTAAAATTAAAATATCTTCAGCTGTTACCAACTCAATTTGCTGCTTCCACTCTTCCGGAGTTATGAGTGGTCGACCCAGCGCTTCTTGCAAGCCATAGTACTGTGCCAAATGAATATTGGATTCAAAATCTAAGAAGTAGTGGCCAATCAAATAATTTTTAGCCCGGGTTAACTCTATCTCCCCCACCAAATCATTTTTGAGTTTAGTACATTCTGTCAAAATTTCTTTCACAATTAAATCTGCTCGGTTTTTATCAGCTCCCGCTCTCACAATTAAAACTCCATGGTCAGTAGAGGGATCCGAACTAGCCCCAACATAATAGGCCGCGCCCAATTCATCACGAATGCGGCGGAAGAGGCGCGAACTCATTCCCCCACCCAGCACTGTAGCTAAAACTTCTTGTACCGGCTCTCGTTTATCAGATAAATTTAAACCTCTAAAAGCCACCCTTAAGTGCGCTTGGTCAGATTTTTTATATTGCAAAGCGAAAGCTGGTTTATCTTGAGAAAAGATTACGGGCTCCTTATTCTCTCTGTTGCCGGTTGGAATATCAGCAAACTTATCTTTAATTAATTTTAAAGCCTCGTCTGACTTTAAATTGCCAGCCACTACTACCACCGTGGACTCGGCTTGATAATGTTTTTGTAAGTAATTTTTAAAATGATCTTGAGTAAAGAGGTGTAGATTTTCTTTAGTACCAGCCACTGATCGCCCCGCTGGTGTGTCGCCATACAAAAGCTCGTCTAAAACCTCGCTCACCTTATATTGAGGCTGATCTTCATACATATTAATCTCTTCAATAATCACGCCGCGCTCCTTCTCAATCTCGGCGGCGGGCAGAAGAGGATAAAGATACATGTCGCCCAGAACATCTACCACTTTAGATAAATGATCTGAAGTGGCTATGGCGTAGTAGCCCGTATATTCATTTCCAGTAAAAGCATTATTCTTAGCTCCTAAGCTCTCTAGTTCCACCGAGATATCATTCATACCGGGATAATTCTTGCTCCCTTTAAAAACCATGTGCTCCAGAAAGTGTGAGAGACCATTCTCCTCCTTGCTCTCATAATTAGAGCCGGTGGCTACAGCCACCAACACCGCCACGGACCGACTCTCCGCTTGCGGGATAGTAATTACCCGCAACCCATTCCCCAAAACTGTTTTCGTCGCTTGCATTAGCTAAGCTTAGCAATCAAGTCAGAAATAGCAATTCTCTCCTGCTCCCCCGTGTCGCGATGGCGGATGGTGACAGTATCGAGTAAGTCTGGGTTTTCTCCAAGAGTATCAAAGTCGATGGTTACGCAATACGGCGTACCAATCTCATCCTGCCGGCGATAACGCTTGCCCACATTACCGTTATCGTCCCACATAATTTGAGGGATTTCTTTTTTCAAATTCTCATAAATTTCCCGGGCCTTCTCTACCAACTCGGGCTTGTTTTTAAGTAAGGGGAAGACAGCCGCCTTAATAGGAGCCAAGTGTGAGGGCAGTCGTAACACTACCCTCTTCTCTCCACCCAAATCATCTTCATCATAAAATTTAGTGAGGACAGCCATCACATGACGACCTAAACCAAAGGTAGGTTCCAAAACATGCGGGATTAATTTCTCATTTGTTTCTTGATCTAAGTACGATAAGTCGGCCTTACTGTGCTCAATATGATTCTTAAGGTCAAAGTCAGTGCGATAAGCTAAGCCGCCAATTTCATCAAATTTATGAGGATAACGAAAGTGGAAGTCGATTGTTCTCTTGGAGTAATGAGCTAAATCACCTTTCTCAATTTCTACTTCCCTAATATCCTCACTTCCAAATCCCAGTAACTTAAACCACTCTTGCATTTTCTCTCGCCAATATTCAAATCTCTTTTCCCATTCTTGCTCTTTGATAAAATATTCAAATTCCATTATTTCTAACTCTCGCACGCGGAAGATAAAGTCTCGCGGCGCAATTTCATTTCTAAATGAGCGTCCAATCTGGGCAATACCAAAAGGCAGTTTAGGATGATAAGAATCTAGAATATTTTTAAAATTAACAAACATTCCTTGAGCCGTCTCAGGGCGCAAGTAAACAGTAGTGTCAGAGCCTTCCACCGAGCCGGTAGTGGTCTTAAACATCATATTAAATTGCTTCACTTCACCAAAGGCGCCACCACACTCCGGACATTTATCTTCCACATGATCAGCCCGGAAGCGACGCTTGCACTTACTGCATTCCACCAATGGATCAGCGAAGCCGGCCACATGTCCACTCGCCTCCCAAACTTTAGGATTCATTAAGATGGCTGAATCAATGCCATACATATCGTCTCTGGAATCCACGAAGAAGCGCCACCACAAATTTTCAATATTTTTCTTTAAAGCGAGACCGAGTGGACCGTAGTCATAAGTACCGGCGAGGCCACCATAGATCTCGGAGCCTTGATAAATAAAGCCGCGGCGCTTGGCCAGAGAGATAATCTTTTCCATTAAGTTAGAGTCAGACATAAATTATGGTGCTACTCGCTCATCATTAGCACGGAAGCCTGGATCTGTCGAGAAGCGCGAGTCCAATACCCCTAAGGATCGGCTGACGGTGGTGCCAGTGAAGGTGTCGGTGCCACTGGCCTCAACTTTATCTAAAATATTAAATTCTTCTCCCACCTGACTAACGCTGGGCTCGGCTTTAACCTGGAAGGCAACCGTCTTGGTCTTACCCTCCCCCTTGGTACCGGTGGATAAATAACCGGCATCCCAAGTTAATTGGCGAGTGACCTCATTCCACGATAACTTCTCGGTGGAGGGCGATAATTCCTTGGTCCACTCCACATTGGCGGGCAACACCGCCTTCATCCGGGCGTCCTTCACCTCATTGGCAGCGGTACCTAAGGTCCAGACAACAGTGTAGGTAGTTTGTTGATCAGCGCGCGGCGGGATAGGGCCCGTATTTTCAAACGGTCCCTCATGATACAAGAGTTGCGAGGCGGCCGCGAAGGCGGCCTCCAACTTAATGACTCGATCAATACGCGTCTCAATATTGTCGCTACCATTCTTCTGCTCGGCCTTAAAGATGAGGCCTAAGTTGATAGTAGGATTCTTAATCGGCGCGGCAGAAGAGAAGGGTAAACTCTGGAAGGAGACTTGCGCCTGTCCCCTGTCGCCCGGTCGCAGTAAGGCCAAGCCCGGCACGGCGCTCTGGCTCCAAGTAACAGTGTTGTCGGAAGAACGATAGAAGCCATCACTCACCGAGACAGTGGAGCGATTAAGCGACTCGCCGTTTAAAGTTAACTTAAGACTGCCGTTTAAAACATCCACGTCTAAATTATTACCCCACGCAATTTGGGCTTCAATATTATCGCCCAAGCGCGCCACCGGCTCAGAACTCTGATCGCCATTAATGTTAAGGGCGAGACCCACAAACGGCCGCTTAATAGCCACGGTTTTAAAGTTGTCGGTATAAACGGCCCCCAATTCTGTGTCTTCCTTGCCCGCCAAGCCCACTTGGAAGCGGAATGACTTCACCTCCTCGGCCTGACCATCCAGAGTGCCCTTAATCACAAAGGTGCGCTTGGCTCCCGGCGCCATATCGCCCAAGGACCAACGCGTTGTATTCAAATTATTTTCACCCTGCAAAGAAGACTCAAGTAAATTAAAGCCCGGCGGCCACAAGGCGAGTAATGTCACATCCTTCAAGATAGTTGGCGAGTTGGTCACCACTTGCACGGTGGCCTCAATCTCCTTGCCGGCATTTACCTCCTCCGGCAAAGTTAAAGCCAAGCTCACGGGCGAGTCGGCAATCTCGACGGCGAAGGGCTTCTCCTTTTCAAAAATGGCATTGGAGCCGGCGAGGCGATATTCTAATTTAATTTTTATTTGGCCTTTAGTCTTCTCACTGCCGAATAAGATTGCTCGCACGCCGTGGACCAAGGTCTGACCAGAAGTAATTACTCCTAAAGACTCGCGACTCCTCGTTAATTCTTTAGACGGATCATTGGGGTCGCGCGTCCCGGCCGGATACTCAATTATTAAATCGGCCGTTTCAAGATCGGAGCGATTTTTATTACTAATGGCGATACCGAGATCAAATTGATCGCCCGATTTAATCGATAAGGGCCCAGTGACAGCGATATCAATATTGGCATTAGAAACGACATTATTCCCCCGGAAGAGGAAGAAGCCAGCCGCGAGGAGTGCAAGCGCAAAGAAGCCCACCGCAATGAGGAAGAACTTCCACAAGAAGTCGATGGACCAAATGCTTGGCCGCCGCGGTCGCGTTACTGCCGTCGCGGCCCGCAAACCCCAATCACGCTTCAGAGTATTCTCGCCGGGCGTGAGCTCGGAGCGGCGCGCCCGCAGAGGCTCCGCCTCGCGGGCGTAGAGACGCTTATTAAGCTCGGTTAAACCGTCTTCTCTCTCGGGCGACTCCATATTGATTAAATTATAACACAGTCCTTACAACTGACTGGCGGCAATTGCTTCATTAATGACCGCAATCGCCTCTGATTGTTTTTTCTGGATTTCACCCACATACTCCTCTCGCCAATCCGGGAGCCAAATACTAGAAGGCAATGAAGCGAGGCGCGGCAAATAACCTAAAGAAGAGAGAAAGCGCAGGACCAACAATACTTCCGCGCCCTCTAACTTTTCTTTTTTAAATTCTGACTGATTGGCCTGCTTCAAGAAGTTAACGCCGGCTCGGACCAATTTATAAATCTCCGCTTGCGGCGATCCCTCGGGCAGAAGTCGGGAGATTAGGCGAGCGAAGCGAGCCAAGACCACCCTCACTCCGGGCGCTGGTGGCTCGTCTTTATGAGCAATTGCTCCGGTTAAATGCCAACCATCCCGCCCCTTCACCACCGAGAATTGAAGTGGCGTCCAATCATATAAATGTAAGCGCAATTTAGAGCGCATCTCGCGGGCGCTCCTAGCCTTCACTACAATCAACCCCAAATCTTCCGTAAAAACAAATAGTAAGCGATTGGCCTCGCCCTGATCTCTGCTATTTATAATTAACCCTTCCGTATGATAAATTCTCCTCGCCATTACTTCCCTAGTTTAACAGTAAAGATCTTCCCTCCCACTTCTACTTCCTTCCCATCAACTCCACCCCAAATTAATTCTCGGGCGCTCACGGCCTTTTTAATCTCTGAACTAAATTTATTTAAGAGAGCAAGAGCGTCTTCACTCCCACCCACCGATAAAGTTATTTCCTCCCCCGGCATTAAGCCTTGGAGCTTGCGCTCTTCTTGCACCGCTCTGATAAAATCTCTGACCTCTCCCTCCGCTTTTAATTCTTCTGTTAATTCTGTATCTAAAATAGCCACTTCAGCCTGCGACTCATCCACGTCCACCGTTTTTACATTTACTTCACTCGCCACCACGGCGCGCAAATTCTCTGGCAAGTTAGTTTTAATCGTTAATCTAGAGAGTGGCTGACGGACCTTAATCCCAGCGGCCCCGCGTAAGGCCAATGCCGCTTCCACTACACTTCTGGCTTCAGACATTTGCTCTATTAATTTCTCATTAGCAAAATTAATTTCCGGCCACTTCTCTAAATGCACACTCAACTCATTGGCAGGTAAACGAAGTTTTTGAAATAGCTGCTCAGCCACGAAAGGCGTAAACGGCGCCAAGAGCTTAGCCGTGGATAAAAGTACAAACTGCGTTACGGCCTTAGCACTCTCTTTATCTTCTTCATCCTCACTCTTAAAGCGCTCGCGTGAGCGGCGGATATACCAATTAGACAAGTCATCAATAAAGTCAGCTAAAGATCGCGCTGCTCTATCTACTTGATAACCTTCTAAAGATTTAGTCACTTCATCGCGAGTAGCCGTGAGTCTGGCTAAAATCCATTGGTCTAAAACATTTTTACTATCGAGCCACGAGTCAGTTATACCGGCACCAGCATAGGTATCATAAAAGTTGGCCACATTTAACAAGCGCTGAATTACCTGCCGGTAAGTCTGGGCTAGGTCGGCTTCCACAAAAGCAAACTCCTCGGCCCGGGTAGCCGGCGTGCTAAGTAGATAAAAGCGTAAAGCGTCGGCGCCATATTTATCAATAGTCAGTGAGAGATCGGGATAATTCTTGAGTCGCTTACTCATCTTCTGGCCATCCTCGGCTAAGATTATGCCGTTAACCATGACATTTTTATACGGCGACTCACCGCGCAAGGCGGTACCTAAAACAATTAGACTATAAAACCAACCACGAGTTTGATCCAAGCCCTCGGCAATAAAGTCGGCCGGGAAGCCATTCTGCTTATCAAAGTACGGCATCGAGCCGGACTCAAACCAACAGTCAAACACTTCCGGCACCCGCACCATCCTCCCGCCACACTGGCACTTAAGACTAACCTCATCAATATAAGGTCGGTGCAGATCTAACTCTCCTCGATCATTTTGGGGCCACTTCTTCCACACC
>JAGORB010000026.1 GCA_018063065.1 Minisyncoccota bacterium | reverse complement strand
TTTATGCAATTACACGAACTTAAAACCAAGACCAAGCGTCGCCGCTCCCGCCAAGTCGGTCGCGGCGGCAAGCGTGGTACCACCGCTGGTCGTGGTACCAAGGGTCAGAAGGCGCGCTCCGGTCACAGTATCCGACCAGAATTGCGCGACCTCATCAAGAAGTTGCCCAAGCAGCGCGGTCGCGGCAAGAACTCCAACAAGAGTATTGTGGCCGACAAGAAGCCAATCTCCTTGGTGGCTCTCGAGCGCGCCTTCAACACCGGCGAGACTGTTAACTTGAAGACGCTTGCCGATAAGGGCGTGATTACTCGCCGTGATCGCTTGGTTAAGATTGTGGGGAGCGAAGGTTTGACCAAGGCTTTAACGGTGAAGAATCTTCCGCTCTCGGCGCCGGCCAAACTTGCACTCGAGAAGGCGGGTGGTAAGCTGATCTAACATTTATGTGGAATACTTTTGTTACTAAATTACGGCTCATTGCAGAAGACGCCGGTTTACGGAAGCGGATCTTCTTCGTTATTTTAATCTTGGCCCTCTTCCGTTTGGGCGCGGCTATCTTTATCCCCGGCGTGGATCGGGTGGCTCTCGAGCGCTTCTTTGCTGATAACCAATTCTTCGGTCTCCTCAACATCTTCTCCGGTGGCGGCTTGTCCAACCTTTCCATTTTCATGCTTGGTGTGGGACCATTTATTACCGGCTCGATTATTCTCCAGCTCCTCACTCTCATCTTCCCATCGCTTAAAGAGATGTATCACGAGGACGGCGCCGCCGGGCGGCGCAAGATGTCGCAATACTCGCGCATGCTCTCGGTGCCGCTCGCTTTAATTCAGGGCTTCTCGCTTTTAGTACTTTTAGAGCGTCAGGGCATTCTCTTGCCACTCACTGTGTTTGATAAATTGGTGGCACTGATTGTCATCACCGCTGGCTCTATTCTCTTGATGTGGCTGGGCGAACTCTTGTCAGAGTACGGCATTGGCAATGGTGTCTCGATGATTATCTTTGCCGGTATTATCTCGGGTATTCCGAGTGCTTTATCTCAACTCTTTATCAACTGGGATCCGTCCAACTTACCAATGATCTTGGGCTTCATCGCCGCCGCGGTCGCCATTATCGCCGGCGTGGTTATTATGACCGAGGGTGAGCGGCCGATCCCTATTACTTATGCCAAGCGCGTGCGGGGGATGAAGGTCTATGGCGGCATCTCTACTTACTTGCCGATCCGCTTAAATAACGCCGGCGTGATGCCAATTATCTTTGCTTTATCGATCCTCCTCTTCCCTCAACTTATTGCCAACTTCTTGGGTGGTTTAAGTGCCGGCTGGGCTCAGGCCATTTCTAATGGTCTCTTCGCTTTCCTTAATAATCCGTGGCTTTACGCTATTACTTACTTCTTGTTTGTCTTTATTTTCACCTTCTTCTACTCGGCCGTTACCTTCGATCCTAAAGCGATCTCCGAGAACTTACAGCAATCCGGCGCCTTCATTCCTGGCATCCGCCCTGGTAAACAAACTTCCGATTACATCGGCCACATGTTGTATCGCCTCACCTTCGTCGGTGCTTTATTCTTAGGCGTAATTGCGATGTTGCCACTCATTATGCAGCACTTAACCGGTATCCAAGCCTTGGCCATTGGTGGTACCTCGCTCCTCATCGTCGTTTCTGTCTGCCTCGAATTCATCAAACAAATCGACGCCCAACTCTCCATGCGGGAGTATTAGGTCTTTAATGGTCTCTAACAACTGAAGGGAGGATATAATGAGTGTTTTTAATGACGACGAGTATGCTCTTCTACAGCATATTAGTAAAACAAATGAAGTTCCGGAAGATCAACAGGAAATAGCTGATCGGTTAGAGTTTATGGGTTTTATCCGACAAGGATTTGATACGCAGCAGGGACGTTTTACGGTCACGGCTTCTCTGACTTTCGTGGGTAAGGATTTCTTTGCTGTTGATCGTCGATATCGCTGGAGTCCTTGGAGACAGTTTTTATACAAATGGTTTAGTCCTCTTTTCGCAGCTTAAAGAAATAAACCAACGGTTCCCGCGGCCTAACGGCCGCTTTTTTGTTACTATTGACATAGATATATCTTAAGTGTATAATCTAGTTAAGATTCTTAACTGTATGGTTAAGTCGTTTCTGGCCTTGTGGGTTAGAGATAAGGAGGTGGGTGCATTCCTCAACTAATGCGCAGAACTTTTGAAAGGAGTGTCGTATGACACGCTACACCATCGTCAATGGTCCGTCGAAGTGGGATCTCATGCTTGCCTTTTTTGACAGGTCGGGAGTAAGACGTCGATCGGTTACTTTTACCATGTTGGAAGGTGGCCCAGCTGATTCATGGCGTGCCCAAGTAGTGATTAATAAGCTGGCATGGGAGGATGGTGCCGGTGACGGGTTTGTGTTCGATGGTTATCTTATGTTTCTTTCGGTGCGTAACTCCGTTCATGGATATTTTAAAACCAGTGACCGGCAAGGTTGGATCGAGATTGAACCAGAAATTAATGAAGGTGATATATTGTATCTGGTCGAACGTCTCATGAAGGGTTAATATTTGTTGGGCGATCTTTGGCAATAGCTGAAGGTCGCCCGCTTTTTTGTCTAAAATTTTAAAGATGGTAGACTGGCTCTATTAAATTATGAGTCCAAAGACAGTTATTTTAATGGGTCGGGCCGGGAGCGGTAAGGGGACCCAAAGTGTTTTATTGAAGGAGGAGTTGAAGCGGCTAAGTGGTCGAGAAGTTTTTTATTTGGAGGTGGGGTCTAAGTTCCGGGCCTTTGTGGAGGGCACTTCTTACTCCAGCCGGAAGGGTAAAGAAACGATTTTGCGTGGTGACTTAATGCCGTCATTTTTAGCGGTGTGGAATTGGGGTAGCTCGCTCTTGGATAACCTCACCGGCGAGGAGCACTTGGTGGCTGATGGTACGCCGCGGATGTTGGGAGAGGCCACCATGTTTATGGAGGCGATGCAATTTTATAATCGTGGGCCTATCTTTCTTTTGCATTTGAATGTGCCGGAAGATGAGGTCAGCAAGCGCCTAACCTTGCGGGCTCGTCATGATGACTCGCCCGAAGGGATCGCCAATCGTCTCAAGGCGTTTGAGGAGGAGACCAAGCCGGTGTTAGAATTTTTCAAAACTGCTCCGGGCGTTAACTTTATCGAGATTGACGGTCATCAAGCTATCCCGGAGGTACATAAAACTATTATGAATGCTTTAGCGCCTCACTTGAATGATTAAATTAAAGACTAAAGAAGAAATACAAGGCTTAAAAGAGGGTGGGCAAATTTTGGCCCAGATTTTAAAGACACTCTCCGGTGATGTTAAACCGGGCATTAAAACTAACGATCTAGAATTAAAAGCTCGAGAACTTTTGCAAGAGGCTGGGGCCGAGAGTACATTCTTGGGTTATCGGCCAAGTGGATCGCGCTTAAATTATCCGGCCGCTTTATGTGTGTCGGTTAATGACGAGATTGTGCACGGCATCCCGAGTGAAAGAATTTTAGAAGAGGGCGATGTGGTTACTTTAGACTTAGGCCTTAAGTATAAGGGTTTGTTTACTGATATGGCGGTAACAGTGCCGGTGGGCAAGGTGAGTGACGAGGTCAAGCGCTTAATTGCCGGCACCGAAGAAGGCTTGGCAGCTGGTATTGCGGCGGCACGAGTAAATGGCCGCGTCGGCGACATTGGTGCCGCCGTGGAGGCCGTGGCAAGGAAGTATAACTTTGGCCTCGTTACCGACTTGGCCGGCCACGGCGTGGGCTTCGCGGTCCACGAGGAGCCTTATGTGCCCAATTATGGCGAGGCGGGCAAGGGTGAGAAGTTGGTCCCGGGCCTCGTCATTGCCATTGAGCCAATGTTTACCTTAGGCACTGGCAAGACCAAATTGCTTAAAGACGGCTTCACCTTCATTACCACTGATAAAAGTTTAGCGGCGCATGCCGAGAAGACGATAGCCATTACGGAAGAGGGAGTAGAAATTTTAACCAAATTATAATTATTTTATGAAATTGCCCACCAAAGAACGCACTTTAGTCTTGATTAAAACCGACGCCGTTTCTCGCCACTTGGCGGGAGAGATTCTTAATCGTTTTGAGAAGATTGGTCTCGATATTGTGGGATTGAAGGTGGTTAAGGTCAAGGAAGATATTGCTCTTAAACATTATGGTCAGAATGAAGAGTGGTTTGAGCGCATCGGCACCAAGATGCGCGAGTTTTATGAGAAGACGGGCTTTGACTTGGATGAAGAGTTGGCCAAGAAGAGTAATCGGCAGTTGGGAGAGATGGTTCAGAAGTGGAATATTGATTACCTTAGCGAGGGCAAGGTTATTGCCATGGTCTTGGAGGGTTATGAGGCCATTGCTGTGGTGCGCAAGATGGTGGGTGCGACTTATCCTAAGGATGCTATGCCGGGCACTATCCGGGGCGATTATTCTCAAGATTCACCCATTACTTCCAATATGTATCAGCGCTCGGTGCGCAACCTGGTGCACTCGTCCGGGACAGTAGAGGAGGCCAAGTTTGAGATTGAATTATGGTTCAAGGAGGGGGAGTTGGTGGAGACTGTTGACGCCTAGATTTTAGGTGTATAATTAGGGTAGGTCATTTGGGTATTATCTATCAAGTAAAGCGATAAGGGAGTCTTTATATATTTATCACCTTGGTGTTAAGTTGCGGACACCCACCTAGAATATATCTAGGTAAGATACCCAGATGATCTAGACTTACGCCCCCGCTTAGCGGGGGCGTTGGTTTTTGGTATAATCGGGTAGTGAAATCTCGTTTATTCTGGTTAATAATCTCTTTAATCCTTTTTGCCGGCTTGGCCGGTCTTAATGTTTTAGCCTTTCAATACTTCTGGTATTGGCGCTTTGCTTGGTTTGATATCCTGATGCATGGCTTGGGCGGAGTGGCGATTGCCATGTTTACTGGCGCTATTCTCTACACTCGGCCGTTAATTCTGCGCACTTATGGTTTGGTTACCTTGTCGGTGTTGGCGGCCTTGGTGAGTGGCGTCGCGTGGGAAGTGTTTGAATTTGCTCTCGATCGTTACGACTTAACCGACACCACTATCGACTTATTGTTGGCAATGGTCGGCGCGTTGGTGGGCGCGCGTGTCTTTAATTATTTTTATCGTCATGTCGCCTAAAGTTAAAATTACCTTCCATGGTGGTACCGGCTCGGTGACGGGGGCCAACTTTTTATTAGAATCGTTAATGGGTGACGGGACCAAAATTCTTGTCGATTGTGGCTTGGCTCAAGGCTCTAAAAAAGAAGAAGAAATTAATTGGGAGCCCTTCCCTTA
>JAGORB010000009.1 GCA_018063065.1 Minisyncoccota bacterium | reverse complement strand
ACATTATCCCCGATGTGATTAAAGTTTTGACAGAACTGCGGCCGAAAAATGCCAAGCCTTACATCTTCCCCACCACTTTGCCGGGGGTGGGGAGGATTGAGCTTAAGCCCGGTGAGGCCGCTCATCGAGCAGTAGATAAAAATACCTTCGCTCAGGTCTCACGGCGCTTTCATTATTTTGCTAGTAAGCACGCCTTTGATATCCCCGGTCTGGGGCCCAAACAAATTGACGCCCTGATGGAAAATAATTTAATTGCCACTTACGCTGATATTTTTAGATTAACTGAAGATGAGCTCTTGGCCCTGCCACGCTTTGCTGAAATTTCGGCCGAGAAATTAATTAAATCCATTAGCACTCGCCGTACGGTAACCTTGGCCAGATTTATTACCGCTCTCTCTATCCCGCAAGTAGGGGAAGAAACGGCAGAAGATTTGGCCGAGCACTTTGGCAGTTTAGGGAAATTAATGAAGGCCGAGCAAACAGAATTATCGGAGATTAATGGCGTGGGCGAGGTGGTAGCCGAGAAGGTGCAAGAATTTTTTGCCGATTCTGGGAACAAAGAAATAATTGCTGATTTACTTAAAGAAATAAAAATAGAAAAGGTAATTAAGAAAACTGCTGGTAAATTCACCGGCCAGACTTTTGTGTTAACCGGTACCATGGATAAACTAACTCGCGATGAAGCTAAACAAAAAATTAAAGACTTGGGTGGAGAAGTAACTGATAGCGTGTCCAAAAACACCACCTACCTCGTCGCCGGCGACAAACCCGGCTCCAAGTACACCAAAGCCACCCAACTCGACGTCCAAATTCTCTCCGAGCCCGAATTTCTGAACCTTCTTAAATAAATTTCATAACTTGACTTTTACCAATAAATATGATATCGTCTAAGATAGCTGGGGTAATTGTGCCCTAGGTAAAAAGGAGAAGAACCTTGAAGAGCTTCATCAATCTTGTGATTGCGTTGAGCCTGGTTGTAGTCGCTGCCAACATGACAGTCTCCAACCTCAATGTGATCGGCGATGACGGTCAGGCGACGTCGGTACCCGAGAAGGTGGTGGAGGTCATCGGCAAGGCCACCCTTCCGTTCGATGGCATTGGCGCGACGGTAGGCTACATCGTGAAAGACGGCACGAGCTACAAGATCGTTCGCTTTGATGGTGGATCGATGGCGGCCCAGACGGCCTCGCCCGAGTTTCTGACCGTCTATGAGGCAGACAACGGCGAAATCTATACCCAACCAATCTTGGTCAATTAGACCAGACGTGGTGGAAGAATTTGCGAGGGCGTATGTGAGGAAACTCCATGCGCTCTTTTTTGATAAAAATGGGAGAAATGATAGGATGGGGGAATTATGATCAGTAAGGAGGAGGTTAAAAAGCTCGCCGATTTGGCTCGCTTAAATGTGCCGGAGGCGGAGTTGGACAAGCTCGCTACAGACCTAGAATCTATTTTAGGCTACGTTTCTGAACTTAAGAATGCCCCGGTGGGTGAGTATGAGGAGGATCAAAAGCTTATTAATGTGCTCCGCGAGGATGAGGGGGCACATGAGGCGGGTCTTTATACGGCTGACTTGGTGCAAGCCTTCTCTAAGGCTCGCGATAATTATTTATCAGTCAAGCCAATTTTAAGCAAGAATGAATAAGATGGCAGTAATTGATTTAGAAAATTTGACGATTAAAAAAGCGGCCGCCGCCATGAAGGCGGGTGAATTTACGGCGCGAGAATTGGCCGAGGCTTATTTGGCTAAAATTGCCGAGCGTAATGGCGAGCTTAACGCTTATTTAGAAGTCTTTGCTGATGTGTTGGAACAAGCGGATGCTATTGATGCTAAACGGAAGGCGGGAGAAGAATTAGGAGAGCTTGCTGGTATCCCGATGGCCATTAAAGATAATATTTTAATTAAAGGGCGTAAAACTTCTTCGGCCTCTAAATTGTTAGAAAATTATGTCGCCAGTTACGACGCGTTTGTGATTGAGAGGTTGAAGGCCGCCGGCGTGGTCTTCCTCGGTCGGACTAATATGGATGAATTTGCGATGGGTGGCTCAACAGAGAACTCGGCCTACGGCGTCACGCGTAATCCGCACGATCCATCGTTGGTGCCGGGAGGATCGTCTGGTGGCTCGGCCGCCGCCGTAGGCGGCAACCTCGCCTTAGCGGCGCTTGGTTCCGATACCGGTGGTTCTATCCGTGAGCCCTCCAGCTTCTGCGGTACGGTGGGACTTAAGCCCACTTACGGCGCGGTCTCGCGCCGGGGCGCCATGGCTATGGCCTCATCACTTGATCAAATTGGCCCGATTGCTAAAAGCGTGGAAGATGCGGAACTTATTTTTAATACTATTAGAGGTAAGGACGAGTTGGATGCTACCAGCCTGCCCCGAGCGGAGTCGAGGGGTTGGGATCAAAATAATAAATTTAAGATTGGCGTGCCGCGCGACTTGGTGACCGAGGGCTTAAATCCCGAGACCAAGAAAAATTTTGACGAGACCTTGGAGAAATTAAAGTCTGTCGGTCACGAGTTGGTAGATATTGAATTGCCGTCATTTAAATACGCGCTGGCTTGTTATTACGTGTTAATGCCGGCTGAGGCCTCCACCAACTTGGCCCGTTTAGACGGCTTGCGTTATGGCGTGCAAAAAAGCGGCGCCGATTTACTAGGTGATTATAAAGAGAGTCGGGGAGCCGGCTTTGGCACCGAGGTGCGCCGGCGCATTATCTTAGGCACCTATGTGCTCTCGGCTGGTTACGCCGATGAATTTTATTATAAAGCGGTAGCGGTGCAGAAGATGATTAAACAAGAGTATGCTAAGACCTTCCAAAATGTAGATGTAATTGTGACCCCTACTGCACCTGGTCCGGCCTTCAGAATTGGCGAGAAGATTGGTGATCCGCTAGCCATGTATTTGGAAGATATTTTTACCGTGCCGGTAAATATTGGTGGCGTGCCAGCGATCTCGGTGCCAAGCGGTAAGACAGAAGGTGGTTTACCACTTGGTCTGCAATTCACTGCCGCTCATGGAAGAGAAGACATTTTATTTAGTCTTGGTAGAATAGTAGAAGGCTTGGCCTAAACTATGGACTCCTTTGGTGTTAACTTTTTAAATCTCGAATATTTCTTCAATCAAGTTTATTTATTTTTCTTGGGCTTAACCGGCTGGTTTAATGGCGACAATTTCTCACTCGGCTTCTTAAGTTCTTTCTTCGAATCTTTGCTATTCCTATCTATTCTTTTATCGGTTTTATTTATCGTGGGGATTGTGTACTTCTGGCAACGGCTGGAGTGGTTGCGGAAGATTGATGCCGATAAATACGCTACCACCTTCCTCGCCGACTTGAGTGCCAAGCCCGAGCGCAACCTCCGTTGGGAGCAAGTGCTTAAGCTTATCGACTCAGACAATGAGTCGGAGTGGAAGTTGGCCATCTTGGAAGCTGATAAACTCTTAGACGAGATGGTAGCCGGCATGGGTTATCTGGGCGCCAACTTGGGTGAGCGCTTGAAGGTGATTGAGCCCTCCGACTTTACCACCCTCCAACAAGCGTGGGAGGCGCACAAGGTGCGCAATCGTATTGCTCACGAGCATGGCATGCGCTTAAACAAGCGTGAGGCCCGCCGCGTTATTGACCTCTTTGAACAAGTCTTCCGCGAGTTTAATTTCATCTAACTACTTGTTGCGGGAGTCGGATTTGAACCGACGACCTCAAGGTTATGAGCCTTGCGAGCTACCAGGCTGCTCCATCCCGCGGCAATGTGATGTATCTTACCTCAAAATTTGATAAAAATCAAGTTTTGGAGCCACCGGTCGGGATTGAACCGACGACCCCCGCTTTACGAAAGCGATGCTCTACCAACTGAGCTACGGTGGCAATGATGTACGGAGCCAATGGTCGGGATTGAACCGACGACCTTCCCCTTACCATGGGGATGCTCTACCAACTGAGCTACATTGGCGAACGTCTCCAATTTATGGAGACATGGCGCGGCGGACGAGACTTGAACTCGCAACCTCCCGCGTGACAGGCGGGTGCTCTAACCAGTTGAGCTACCACCGCAATTTTATACAAATTGCAGACAAAACTATCCTAACCCAATTAGGGCCTAAATTCAATGGGCGGGTGCCGATGGGAGGACTCGAACCTCCGACCTAGCGCTTATGAAACGCTCGCTCTAACCGGCTGAGCTACATCGGCAAATCCCACCAATTTATCCATAAAAAAGGTAAAAAATCAATTGGCTTGCTATAATAGCTCGATGGAGAAAGAGGAGATCGAGGCTAAGATTACCGCGTTGGAGGCCGAGATGGCGGGGCCCAATTTTTGGCTTAATAAGGCTGAGGCGCAAGCTAAGGTTAAAGAGTTACAAGACTTGAAGGCCGAGAAGGCCGGTAAGGGCAAGTATGACAAGGGCGACGCCGTGATGACGATTATGGCTGGCGCCGGTGGTGATGATGCCGAGGACTTCGCCGCCATGCTCCTCTCGATGTATCAGAAGTTCGCTAAGAATCGCGGCTTTGGTCTAAGTTTGATCCACGAGAATCAGAATGATCACGGCGGCTTCCGCAATGTGACCATTCAAATTGAAGGCAAAAATGCCTATGGTATACTTAAAGGCGAGTCGGGTGTGCATCGACTCGTGCGCGTCTCACCATTTAATGCCAAGTCATTAAGACACACTTCCTTTGCCTTGGTGGAAGTGATTCCTAAATTTGATGAGACTGATAAGATTGCCATCCCGCCGGAGGATCTGCGGGTCGAGTTCGCTCGGTCTAGTGGTCCCGGCGGCCAGAATGTAAATAAGCGAGAGACAGCGGTGCGCCTAGTGCATATCCCCACCAACTTGGCGGTGCATGCCGAGGGTGAGCGCTCGCAAGCGCAGAATCGTCAGAAGGCGCTTGAGATCTTGGCGGCCAAAATTTACAAGCTAGAGGAGGAGAGGCGCCAAGCGGCGATTGAGGGGATGTATATCTCCAAGACCACCGAGATTGAGTGGGGCAATCAAATTCGTTCTTATGTCCTTCATCCATATAAAATGGTTAAGGATCATCGCACTGAGGTAGAGACCAGCGATGTGGAGGGTGTGTTAGCGGGCGAGATAGATATTTTTTTAACCTAAATGATTTACTTTGACCAAGTTAGCAAGATTTATCCGGGCAATTCTGTGGCCTTGGACGGCGTCTCCTTTGCGGTAGAGCCGGGGGAATTTGTCTCCATTGTGGGCCATTCCGGCGCCGGTAAAAGTACTTTGCTTAAAATGATTTTAGCCGAAGAGAAGCCGAGCGCCGGTGAAGTTTACTTCGAGTCCACCAACATTCACGGTTTAAGCAAGAGCGAGATCCCGCACTTGCGCCGGCGGATTGGCAGCGTCTTCCAAGATTATCGTCTCTTGCCTAATAAAACAGCGTTTGAGAACATTGCCTTCTCGATGGAGGCGGCCGGTCGCACCGATGAAGAGATTGCCTCGGATGTGCCCTATGTTTTAGAGCTGGTGGGCTTGGGCGAGAAGTTGTGGCACTTCCCCGGTGAGCTCTCGGGTGGTGAGCGCCAGCGCGTCGCTATCGCTCGCGCCATCGTTAATCAACCAGATCTCCTCATTGCCGACGAGCCTACCGGCAACTTGGACCCTCTTAGCACGCACGAGATTATCCAGATCTTCAAGAAGATCAATGACATTGGCACCACCGTTATCCTCACCACCCACAACAAGGGTGTGATTGATGACTTGGGTCGGCGAGTGATTACGCTCGAGAAGGGTAAGGTGGCGCGCGACGACAAGAAGGGGCGTTATGTTTTATAATCAATATAATTTTTTATGATTTTTGTTAAAGCGCGACGGGTCATTCAATCAGGTTTCAATAACTTCTGGCGCAGTCCGGCGGTATCGCTGGCCTCCGTCTTCACCATGCTGGTGACCTTGTTTGTGATTGGCGCCCTACTCCTCTCCAACGCTTTTTTAAATGCCACCTTGCAGACCATTCAAGACCAGGTGGATATTAGTGTGACCTTCAATCCTGACGCCGCTGAGACCGACGTTTTGGCCCTTAAAGAATCTTTAACTCTCTTGCCGGAGGTCACCGAGGTAGAGTATCTCTCCCGCGAGCAGGAGCTAGCCAGCTTCCGCGAGCGACATCAAGACAATTCTTTAATCATTCAATCCTTGGAGGAGGTGGGTAACCCTTTTGGCGCTCGGCTCAACATTAAGGCCGCTAATCCCTCGCAATACGAGACTATTGCCGGCTTCTTGGAGGCCCGTGGTGGTGAGGAGGGTAGTAGTCAGCTCATCGATAAGGTCAGCTTTAAGAAGGATGTGGTGGATAAGCTCTTGCGGGTAATCAATTCTACCCAGCGGGTGGGCTTTGCCGTTACCTTGGTCTTGGTGATTATCTCCATTCTAGTCACTATCAACACCATCTCCTTGGCTATTTACACCTCGCGCGAGGAGATATCGGTGATGCGCTTGGTGGGAGCCAGTGCCTTATATGTCCGCGGGCCCTTCATGGTGGAGGGCGTTATTGCCGGGCTCATTGCGGCCATTGGAGCGGTCATCTTGCTCTATCCGGCCACCATCTGGGTGCGCAATGCCACGACCAATGTTTACGGCGGTATCAATCTTGTGGCCTATTATGTAGATAACTTCACTCAAATTTTCCTAATCCTGTTGGGTTCTGGTATACTCTTGGGCGTAATCGCTAGTTATTTGGCGGTACGCAAATATGTCAAAGTCTAAATCGAAGGTCAAGGCCCCCAAATCCAATCATAAATATATTTTTGTCCTCGGAGGAGTAATGTCTGGCGTGGGTAAGGGCGTAACCACCGCCTCAATTGCTAAAATTCTCTCTGCTCGCGGCTTTAAGGTCAATCCGATGAAGATTGACCCTTATTTGAATGTTGATGCCGGCACCATGAACCCGATTGAGCACGGCGAGGTCTTCGTGCTTGATTCTGGTCTCGAGTGTGATCAAGATATGGGTAATTATGAGCGCTTCTTAGATCTCTCGGTGCCGCCGGAGAACTATATGACCAGTGGCATGGTCTATAAATATGTAATTGATAAAGAGCGGGCCCTGGGTTACGGCGGCAAGTGCGTAGACCCCGTGCCTTATATCTCCGGCGAGATCCTCCGCCGGATGCGTGCCGCCCGCGAGAAGACGCGCTCCGATATTACCATTGTTGAGATTGGCGGCACAGTGGGAGAGTATCAGAATGCCCTCTTTATTGAATCGGCCCGAATTTTAAAATTAAAGAATCCCGATGATGTTATTTTTGTGTTGGTGTCTTACTTGCCGGTGCCAGACAAGATTGGCGAGATGAAGACCAAGCCCACCCAATACGCCGTCCGCTCCATGAATTCTTACGGCGTGCATCCGGATATTATTATTGCGCGCAGTGACCGCCCGCTCGATAAAAGCCGGAAGGAGAAGATTGCCTTCTCCTCCAATGTCCCGCCCGAGAATATTATCTCGGCGCCGGATGTGGATAGTATTTATGATATCCCTCTTAACTTTGAGAAGGATAAGTTGAGTGACATTTTATTAAAGTTATTAAAGACCAAGCCCAAGAGTCGCGACTTAAATGATTGGCGCCGGATGGTGGCGCGAGTGAAGGGAGCGAGTGATGAAGTGAAGATTGGTATCGTGGGCAAATATTTTAAAACCGGCGACTTCGTGCTCTCCGATGTTTATATCTCGATTATTGAGTCTTTAAAGCACGCTGGTGCCGCTAATAAAGTGAAGGTGAAGTTGGAGTGGCTTGATGCCGGTGATTATGAGGATGATGCCAAGAAGTTGGCCGAGCTGGAGAGTTATGACGGCGTCTTGGTGCCGGGTGGCTTCGGTGAGCGGGGCGTGGAGGGGAAGATTGCCGCCATTCGTTATGCGCGGGAGCGGCAGATCCCTTACTTTGGCCTCTGTTATGGCATGCAGCTGGCGGTCATTGAATTTGCTCGGCATGTGGCCGAGCTCAAGGGCGCTCACACCACGGAAGTCAATCCTAAAACTTCTCATCCGGTGATTGATATTATGGCCGATCAGAAGGAGAAGATGGCTCAGCATAATTATGGCGGGACTATGCGCTTGGGCGCGTACCCAGCGGTGTTGAAGAAGGGCACCATTGCCTACAGTGCGTACGGTACGGGTAAAATTAGCGAGCGCCATCGCCATCGCTATGAAGTTAATCCCGAGTACATCAAGCTTTTAACAGAAGCGGGGCTCACCTTCTCGGGCACCTCTCCCGACACTCGCCTAATGGAAATTGCCGAGCTGCCTAAAGAGATTCACCCCTTCTTCCTCGGCACCCAATTCCACCCCGAGTTTAAATCTACACCCCTTAATCCTCACCCTCTCTTCCGCGAATTCGTCAAAGCCGCCAAGAATAGATCCGGTAAATAGTACTTGACAAAATATACCCATTATGCTATACTAGAATAAATAGCTGGCCGTGGTGGTTGGCTCGGTACAAACGAAGGAGAAGGTTATGTCCCCAGTACTTACGATCGACGGTGTAGTGGTGAGCTACGAAGAGTGGCTCGAGTACCAGAAGAACGGCGGCGGCAAGTAGCCGTACGCGCACAAAAAATAGAATAGCCAGATGATGGAGGGTGCACCCATCTTCTGGCTATTTTTTATGCTAATATACCCCTATGAAATACATTATTTTAGCCTTGGTGGTAGCGGTGCTGGTGGGTGTGAGCTTGTGGTGCCCCACCTGTAGGGAGTGGTTTAAACAAGAGCCCGTGGCCACCTCGACCCCGGTGTCCAAGTTGCCAGCTGGCTTGCCTAACTCGGAGATGATTACCGATATTAGTGTTACCCCCGGTTCTACTATTTCTTCTCCAATTACTATTACTGGTAAGGCCCGGGGCCCGTGGTACTTCGAGGCTAGCTTCCCAATCTCGATTGTGGATGAGGCTGGCCAGACGGTAGTGGATAGTTACGCCACAGCGCAAGGTGAATGGATGACCGAGAATTGGGTGCCCTTCACTTCAACCATTACCTTTGTTTCGCCCGGAGCCGGCAAGAAGGGGACCTTAATCTTAAAGCGAGATAATCCTTCCGGCCTGCCAGAGAATGACGCGCAAGTAGAGATTCCGATTATCTTCTAATAATTCCCGGCTGTTAAATTATGAAGCGTCGATCCCTAATTATAATTATCGTTCTGATTATTTTAGGCGTCGGCGGAGTCGTCGCGGTTAAATGGTTTAAGACTAAGCCGGTGGTAATTGAGAATGGCGCCAGTTATCTCACACTTACTTTACCGGAGGTGGAGGGAGATGATTTACCGGCTCTTTACACTTGCGATGGTGAGGATATTAATCCCGCCTTGGAGTGGTCGGGCGTACCGGCTGGGGCCAAGTCGCTTGTTCTCACAGTTACCGATGTGAGTGTTAAAAGCGGCCCCTTCACTCATTGGCTGGTCTGGGCGATAGCGCCTAAAGACGGATCTGTGCGATCTGGCAATCTGCCGATTGGAGCCAATACCGGTACCGGTAGCTCCGGCCGAGTGGGTTATGTGGGCCCGTGTCCTAAGGGCGAGGAGCATCAATATCTTTTTAAAATTAGCGCCTTGGACACCACCCTTGATTTGCCGGTGAGTACCACCTTAAGCGAGTTGGAGACAGCAGTGGTAGGGCATGTGTTAGAGACCGATGAAGTAACAGTTAATTATGAGTAAATTGTGGATTAATAAATATTTGGCCCAAGAGGGTTACACTACTCGCCGCGGCGCCGACGACTTGGTGAAGGCGCGCAAGGTTTTTATTAATGGCCGGGTGGCTGTACCGACCGATCAAGTTAATCCGGGCGATGTGGTGGAGGTTAAGGGCGGGGTCAAAACTAATTATCGTTATTATGCTTATCATAAGCCGCGCGGGGTGGTGACGGCCTCACCTTTAGAAAATTTATTCCCACTTGGTCGCCTGGATAAAGATTCTCACGGCTTATTAATAATTACCGATGATGGCCGGGTCACCGATCGCTTGCTTAATCCGGATTACGAGCACGAGAAGGAGTATGAAGTGAAGGTTAATATCCCGCTCAAGCCGTCGTTTAAAGACAAGATGGAGCGCGGGGTAAATATTGAGGGCTACTTAACCCGGCCGGCCAAGGTGCGGGTGGTGGCGCCCAAGACCTTCCGGATTATCTTGAGTGAGGGCAAGAAGCATCAGATTAGACGGATGTGCGTGGCCCTTAAATATGAAGTGACCGACTTAAAGCGGGTGCGGGTGATGAATATTAAATTAGATAAGCTGGCCCCCGGTGGTCATAGACTAATTAAAGGCGAAGAACTTAAAACTTTTTTAAGTTCTCTGGGCTTATGATTTACAAATATTTAATTAAACCGGTTTTATTTTTATTTAATCCCGAGATTGTTCATGAAGCATTTATAACCTTGGGAGAATTGATGGGGCGCTTTGCCCTCACTCGCTCGTTGGTGGCTCTAGTTTATAAACATGTGGCTAAAGAGAGATATTATGAGGTGGACGGTCTTAAGTATGCCAGTCGGGTAATGTTGTCGGCCGGCTTTGATTACAATGGTCGTTTAACGCAAATTTTACCTTCCCTCGGCTTTGGCGGGGTGGAGGTGGGCTCGGTCACGGCGCGGCCCTGTGCCGGCAATCCTTCCCCGCAACTCAAGCGCCTGCCGGCGCTTAGAAGTATTGTAGTTAATAAGGGATTAATGAATGACGGGGTGGACACAATTATTAACCGCTTAAAAAAGAGGCAGAGATTTAATAATTTTGTCATCGGTGTCTCGATTGCTCGGACCAATGATAGTGAGTCAAGTGGGATAGAGGCGGGCGTGGAAGATTATCTTTATTCTCTCCGCCGATTAATAGAAGAAGAGGTGGGTGATTATTATACTCTTAATATTTCTTGCCCCAACGCTTTTACCGGTGAGATGTTTTTAAACCCTGTTTACTTGTCTCGACTCTTGGGGGCGGTAGCCGAACTTAAATGCCTGAAGCCAATTTATGTGAAGATGCCCCTTCACCTCTCGGATACTGATTTCCTAGCTCTAGTAGAAGTTATTGCCAAGTCTGAAGTTAAGGGCTTGGTGATTGGCAATCTTAATAAGAGTCGTCCCGACTTGGGCAACTTGTCGGGTGGGCCATGCTTTGAGCCGTCTAATCATTTTATTAAGCTAACGCGTGAGCGCTACCAAGATCGGTTTACTATCTTTGGCGTGGGCGGCATCTTCTCACCCGCGGACGCTAAGGTTAAACTGGCGGCCGGCGCCGACCTCCTCCAACTCATTACCGGGATGATTTATGAGGGCCCAGGCTTACTTAAGCGACTTAATCGCGCGCTCTAACTTATCAATATCGTCTTCAATCTTCTTGAGGCCGCGAGTGAAGAACTTGGGATCGCGGACATTGAGGCCGAGCGGGAGGAAGATATCTTCCGGCGAGGCGCTGCCACCGGCGGAGAGGAAGTCTTTAATCTTGTTTTTAAATTTAGGATCTTTTTTATACTCCTCATACAAAGCGTTGGAGATTAACTCGCCGAAGGCGTAAGAATAAACATAGAAGAAGTTGCGCAAGTGCGACCAATAGACAAAGAAGTAGCCATCCTCGGGCGTTAATTTAAAGGCGGGTCCTAAGTAAGCCTTCATGTGTTTGTTCATTAGCGCAGCCATCTCCTCCTTGGTTAGGTGACCACGCTCGCGGATCAGGGTGTGGAGCTCGGTCTCAAAGTTGAAGCAGGCCACTTGGCGGAAGATAGTCTGGACGGAGCCCATAATCTTATTGTGCAGGGCCACCACTTGTTCTTGAGGAGTAAGGGTGGGCAAGACCTCGTCGAAGACGAAGTTCTCAAACAAGGTGCTCGCCACTTCGGCGGTGGCAATAGTGTAATCGCGATACAGCGGCGGCTGATGCTGGAAGGATAACATCCCATGGAAGGCGTGCCCCAACTCGTGAGCTAAGGTGAGAAGAGAATTAAAGTCGGGTTGATGATTAAGCAGAATATAAGTGGGGAGGCCGTATTGGCTGGAGCAATACGCGCCACCGCGCTTGCCGAGCTGTGGATTAACATCAATTTGGCCCTTGAAGAGGAAGTTATTGAAAGCCTCTTCATATAAAGGATCCACCTTGCGGAAGGCGCTCTTCACAATCTCAATGGCCTCGGGGAAGGATATCTTCTTCTTAGTCTCGCCAACCTCGGCCGCTCGGTCGGCATAAGTTAGACTCTTGAGCTTCAACATCTTGGCTTTCAAGCGGTAAAAGCGATGGGCGAGGGGGAAGTGGTTGCTCACCGCCTTAACTAAGTTCTCTACCGTGGCGAGATCAGTTTGGTAAGACAAGGTAGTAGACTCATACGGCTTCTTGAAGTGACGCAGATCGTCCAAGATCTTTTTATGCAAGACAATAGCGTTGAGCTCGCTCTCACTGTTGGTGGCGAGCTCGCTTAATTTAAGCATTAGCGCTTGGTGGAGAGAACGGCGCTCTGGCGTGGGGAGAGAGGGGATCTTGCCGGCAGCGGAAGGAATGGGGATAGACTGACCTTGCCAATCCACGATTGTTTGAGTGACCAAGTTCTCATTGCTCCTCACCCAGAGGGTGTGAGCGGGCAGGTGCATCAGATTAATAATCTTCTCCTCGGCGGTGGTGAGGGTGTGAGCACTGCGCTTAAAAACAGATTGGAGATAGTAGCGATAAGGAGAGAGAACCTTACTCTTTAAAAATTTAGTTTGATTAGCTTTAGTAATCTTGGCCAGTTGGACGGGGAAGAAGATGATTAAGTTGCTAGCGTGCTGGAGGCGAGCCTGACATTTATTAAGCTTGGCCTCTAGGTCTTGATTCTGACTGTTGAGATCCTTCTGATAATGAAAATACAAGTAAGCCTTGGAGTAAGGCAGGTCCTCCAGTTGCTCGTAATCTTTAAGAGCCTTTTTAAGAGCACTCTCACTCTTTAAATAAAAGTCTTTACTGTCATACTTCTTAGCGAAGGCGCTGAAGGCCTTCTCTACCTTTTTTAAATCAGCTTCAACCCGCGGGTCATTATGACTCTTATAAATAAGGGTTAAATCCCAATTAGACTTGTATTTAGGTTGCATCTGCCGGACTTGGATTCGAACCAAGATGAACGGATTCAGAGTCCGTTATCCTACCATTAGATGATCCGGCAATGGTAATAAAGCACAAATAATCTACCACATTTTAGGTAAAAAGAAAGCGGCCGTCCCGTAGGGCGGCCGCGGAATGCGTGGTTATTTTTTGAACGTCTTGTTAAGGAGGTTCTTAACCTTGTCCTTATCAATTTGACTTACCCCGTATTCTCCGTACTCGCGAGCGAAGCGGGGATCGCCAATGGAGATAATGTCCATCTCGGTGCCAAAGTACGTTTTCACAACCTCGATACCTTCGTGTCCACCTGGGTTTAAATCGTGGCCAAGTAACAAGAGTTCTGGTTCCCATTGCTCGATCACCACCGTTGCCGTAGAGACAGAATTGCAGTACACCGCAATGGCCTGTTTACCTGCTCGCAGGTCCCTAATTTGACGTTCCCAGCTTTTGATAAAGGATCGGTCACCGTCAATAATCAATATCTTTACGCCCATGTAAGGTCCTCCCTTCTTTGCTTTTTAATATATCATAAGATAGAATATAAGTCAAATGAGGAAGGTGATAGGTAAAGAGTTTTTAAATAGATCGGCGGTGACAGTGGCCCAGGAGTTGTTGGGTAAATTTCTGGTCATTAAGAATGAAGCCTTTATGATTACCGAGGTGGAGGCTTATGATGGATTAAAAGATTTAGCCTCACATGCTAGCCGGGGCAGAACTTTAAGAAATGTTCCAATGTTTGAGTCGGCCGGGACTTGGTACGTATATTTTGTTTACGGCAATTACTTTATGTTAAATATTGTGACCGGCGAGGAGGGGTATCCGGCGGCAGTTTTAATACGAGGCGTAGAGGGGATTAAGGGCCCCGGGCGCTTAACTAAAAAGTTAGGGATAGATAAAAAGTTTAATAATTTAAAGGCGAGCAAGAAGACCGGACTTTGGATTGAGGATCGGGGTGTAAGGGTTAAGAAATCTCAAATTAAAAAACTGCCCCGGGTTGGCGTGGAGTACGCTGGGCCGATTTGGAATAAAAAGTTGTGGCGGTTTTATTTAAGCTAAAAGCTGTTCTAGTACTTTTTTAACCACATTGCCATCGGCGGTACCGTTACTCTCTTTAATTACCGCGCCCACCAACATGCCAATCTTGGATTTATCGGCGCCCATCTCGGCAATCTTGGCCTTAGCAATCTTCTCTACTTCCTCGCGAGACATGGCCGCCGGTAAATAACTCTCAATAATTTTAAGTTCAGCTATTTCGCCCTCGGCCAAGTCAGCGCGACCACCGGCGGTAAATTGCTCAATCGAGTCTTTGCGTTGCTTGCTAGCGCGCTTAATTACCGCGAGCACCTCATCATCACTTAGCATCTCATCGGGCTTCTTGCCCTTAGCCACTAACTCATTGGTAAAGGCGGAGGAGAGGCCGCGGACTACCGAGAGCTTAACGGCATCCTTGGCCTTCATGGCCTCCTTAATCTCATCCTTAATTTGTTGATGTAACATAATGCCGCTATTTTAGCAGATTTCCCCTTTAGTTAGAAGGGTTTTATACGTGGTTGACTAAAGATAAGTTTGGATGTATAATAATAGATAGTAAGGTGTACTTACAACTGATCCGGCAGCTTCCGGAACAGCCTGTTAGTAGCGGGCTTAGATCGTTGAAAGGGTAAAGTCATGAGCAGTGACAACAACGTTTTTGAGCGTCTTTTCAAGCTGTGGGCGAGTATATGCAAGCTCATTCTTGATGGTAAACGCGACGCTGGTAAGATCGCGGATGTTTTGCAGGGGATTATCAGTGAGGGTGTTGGTGATCAATATGGTTTACAATCCTTCTCCCAAACCCGCGAAGGGATTTGGGAGTCAGACGATTTCCAGGCCCTTGTGGTTTCTAAGATCGCTCCCAATACTTCTTGCCAGCCAATTCCCCTAAAGAGCTTCACTCTCGAACGGCAAATGGCCGACTCAGAAATTGAGAAGAAGTTGAGTGAGCACCACCTGTTCTTAGAAGGCGATCTTTGTATCACCATCGCCAAGCTCATCCAAGAGCAGCGGGACGGCAAGGAAGGCCAACTTGCTGTCAACGGCAAATCTAACTTGTTTTACGTCGGCTCCTATGTTGTGTGTGTGAACTGGAATATCGACGACCGCAAATGGTATGTCATCATCTTGGACCGCGTCTGCAGTCAGGGGCGCGCTGGTGATCGAGTTTTTTCTCCTGCAATTGATGCCGCCTAGACCTAAGTTTTTATATTTTGTGCCCCGACCGAAAGGAAGGGGTGCTTTTTTGTAGGAATCTAATGGACACTTGGCATTCCTTATCTCGCACGGTCGTATAAAATAAGAACTTGTAAAAAATTCCCACGGTCGTAGAAGTTTTTTACAGATTAGATTTTGGATAAAAAATAAAGCGCCGAGGTCGTGTGACCACAGCGCTGGTGAACGAATTGATGACTAGGTGAAACGACCCGTACCATGCAATATTTCACGGAGATCGTTTCTTCCGGTGTAATGCCGGCGGGGGCCCCAGAGATGATCACGAAACTTTTCGAGTTGATTTTCGATTTGATCTCTGACCTGTTGGGGAGTCAACACTTTTTCCTCAGTATCTTGAGGGGTTTGTTCTGAGTCCATCTTTTGTCCTCCTGAGGTTATTTTGTAACAAAAAGACTCCGATTTCAAGTATGTTAAAATTGAGGACATGTCTGATGGTAAATTTGCCGATGCCTATAATAAACTAAACAAACGCCAGAAGGAGGCGGTGGAGACTATTGAGGGACCAGTAATGGTGGTGGCGGGACCAGGGACAGGCAAGACGCAGATTCTGACCCTGCGGATTGCCAACATCCTGGCCAAGACCGACACGGCGCCGGGGCAAATTTTGGCCCTCACCTTTACTGAGTCGGGCGTGGCCTCAATGCGTAAGCGCCTGGCTGAGCTGATTGGCTCACGAGCTTATGCCGTAAACATCAACACCTTCCATGGTTGGTGCAATGAAGTGATTAAGAAGTATCCGGAGGACTTCCCGCGCATCATCGGTTCTAAAAATATTCATGAGGTGGAGCAGATTGAAATTTTAGAGAAGTTAATTGAAAAGTTACCACTTAAACTCTTGCGTCCGTTTGGTGATAAATTTTTATATGTTAAACCGCTGCGCGGGGCCGTTGAAGAGTTAAAGCGCGAGGGTCTCACTCCGGCCGAGTTTAAAAATATTTTAGAGAAGGCTAAAGCCGACTTCGCTACCTTGCCTGACCTGTATCATGAGAAGGGAGCGCACAAGGGCAAGATGAAGGGCGATTATATTAAACTGACGCGCGAGATTGAGAAGAATGAGGAATTGGCTCAAGTCTACGAGCAGTACGAAGAGAGGTTAAAAGAGGAATGCTTGTACGACTTCAGCGACATGATCATGGAGGTTTTATCAGTTTTGAAAAATAATTCCGAACTCCTGCAGGTGTTACAAGAAGAGCATCAATATGTGTTGGTAGACGAGCATCAAGACACCAACAATGCCCAGAATAAAATCATCGAGCTCTTGATGAGTTATCACCCGAGCCCCAATCTTTTCGTTGTGGGGGATGAGAAGCAGGCTATCTACCGCTTCCAAGGAGCGTCGCTTGAGAACTTTTTATACTTCAAAAAAGTTTATCCAGAAGCGAAGTTGATTACGCTGGAAGAAAATTATCGCTCGCAACAAGCGGTGTTGGATGCCGCGCATAACTTATTGTCAGGGTCTAAATTAACGGCTCAAGCCGGACATGAAGTTAAACCGATTAAAATTTATGCTTTTGAAAAAAGTGAAGAAGAGGTGTATTGGCTGGCTAATCAATTAAAAGAGCGGGTAGAGAAGGGGGAGGAAGCAAGTGAGTTGGCGGTGTTGTACCGCGATAATCGTGATGCCTTCGCTTTAGCCCGGATGCTGGAGAAGTGTAAGGTGCCATTTATTATTGAGTCTGATCAAGATTTGTTAGGACAGCAAGATGTGCGGAAGATGATTGTAATTTTAGAAGCCTTAACCCACTTTGGCGAGGATGCTTATTTGCCAGCAGTACTGCACTTGGATTTATTTAAGCTCGAGCCCCTCTCGGTTTACGGGCTTATCCGCCAAGCGTACGAGACTAAGCAATCTTTATGGCAATTACTTAAAACTGATAAAGAGTTAAGTGGAGTGTATGAAAAGTTAAAAACTTGGCATGCCTGGAGTCAGAATGATGATTTGCTAAGCGTGTTTGAGAAGTTGGTGCGCGATAGCGGCATCTTGGAGAGTATCTTAACTTCTGCTGACGCCGAGGATCGGTTTGAGGCCATTCGGCGTTTATATAGTGAGGTGGGGACCTTGGTAGAGAGCCGGCCTGACGCCAAGCTTATCGACTTCTTTAATTATCTCGCCACCGTCAAAACCCATTCTCTTTTTATTAAGCGGGCCAAGTTGGGCGGTCGCAAGGGTAAAGTGCGCCTGATGACGGCTCATCGCTCTAAGGGCTTGGAGTTTAATGAGGTATTTATTATGGGCGCTTACGATGGCCACTGGGGTGGCAAAAAAACGCGTGAGCTACTTAAATTAATTCCTAGTGTTTATTCCTCCTCCGCCGAGGCTATGGAGGACGCTGACGCGAAAGATAAAGATGCGGACGAGAGAAGATTATTTTATGTGGCTCTTACCCGGGCTCGGCACGAGGTGCATATTAGTTTTAGTAAATTGGGCGGCGATGGCCGGGAGCAATTGCCCAGCCAATTTGTGACGGAAATTAAGTCTGAATTAAAGTCAGAGATAGAGACTAAAGATTGGCAGGCTAAATATGAGGCCAATAAAAATATTATCTTTACGGAACCGCAGCGGGGCGATAAACATTCCTTGCATGATGAGGAGTTTGTCCGAGACATTTTCTTTAGCCAAGGACTATCCGTCTCGGCGCTTAATAATTATTTAGAGTGTCCGTGGAAGTACTTTTACCGCAACCTAATCCGCTTGCCGGAGGGGCAAAATAAAACTCAACTCTATGGTATTGCCGTGCATGCCACTTTGGCCGATGCCTTCAGATTATTTAAAGATAAAGATATTACGGAAGAGTCACTGCTGGCCGGCTTTGAAATACATTTAGGCAAGCTGCCACTCAATGCTCGCGATTATGAAGAAGTGTTGACCAAAGGCAAGAGAGCGTTAGTGGGCTGGTTTAAAGCGTGGCAGAGCACTTGGGAGCGCAATGTCTTAACCGAGTTTAAAATTAGCGGCATCCTTTTAACCGAGGATATTAAATTAACCGGTGTCTTGGATAAGCTAGAATTTACCGATAGCGGGGTGCGAGTGGTGGATTATAAAACCAAGCAGCCAATGAGCCGCAACGCCATTATGGGCGAGACCAAGACCGATGATGACGGTAACTACTTCCGCCAACTCGTCTTCTATAAACTTCTTTTAGATCGATATGAGAATGGCAAGTATGACATGAAAGAAGGGGTAATTGATTTTATTGAGCCTAATGAAAAAGGGGATTATAAAAAAGAAGCTTTTGATATCCCTAAAGAAGAAGTGGCAGCGTTAGAAGAACTAATTAAAAAAGTGGCCGAAGAAATTACCTCCCTCTCCTTCTGGTCCAAAACCTGTGATGATAAAGATTGCGACTACTGCCGCCTCCGCAATTTAATGGTTTAAAATCCTTATTTTTCAACACTCCATAGACTATTGACAAAATATAGGATTGGGTGTATAATGGTAGGTAGATGATAGAGGAATGTTTCCTCTTGAGCCATGGTTGGGCTCTCAAAACATTCAACTGGTTCTTTACATGGAGAAATAAGATGAATATCAACGTCATCGCTGAAATCGACATTTACCACGGGAAACTTGGCATTATTGGTCAAGATGCCTTCTCTCAATCAGTCACGTTTATTATGACGGGAATTCGTTATCCATTCGACGTGGACAAGGTTGCAAGAAAGAGTATGTGGCTTCCGGTGCATGAAGGTGCAGTGGTCTTCGAATGTTCTCTTGGTGAACCATTACGCAACCCGCGAAGGTTGCTTAAATCGATTCGCTCCAAGATCCTTCGGGCCATCATCCGGGAAGATATGTTATTTCAGCAGGAAATGGCAGATCTTGACCACGAGGTGTCAAAAGCTCTCCATGGTCCTTACTGATATTACCGCCCGTACAGAAGCCGCAAGACTTTTGTCGGGCGGTTTCTTTTTGTTTTATTTTGTGTCGGCTAGTTGCCAAACAATTGGGAGGAGGAGGAAGGCGGAGAGGCCGAGGATGGTGAAGATGTAAGGGAGAGGGAGGAAGTAGAGAATAACAAAAGCGATCAGTGGCCCGATGAGGTAAGCGATGGGGATTAGGTTACGGGAGAGAGATAAAATGTCTAAGTCGTCGCCGTCAATTTTTTTAAATAAATATGTTTCTTTCATCACTTCAATACTGGCCGCCCCCACGCGGGTAAAGAAGAGTAGGGCCGACCACAGCCAAATCACTGGCGCGCTAATGGTGGAGACTAAAATGGTAGCCACGCCGGCAATAATAATTCCGCCTAATAAAATTTCTTTCTCCCCGTACTTTTTATCGGCCAACCAGCCTAAAACATAATCGAGTAAGAGAAAGGGCAGTAACATCCAAGTAAAAATAATCCCAATGGCCGACCAATCTAGACCCACATGCTGATGCAGATAAATGGGCATATAGACTACCATTAGGGCGTAAAAAATATTGAGCCATAAGTCGACTAAGAGAATGCGGCGCAAATTTAATCTTTTACTGCTCGCGGCCCGCCATAAATTGGTGAAGGCATGCCAAACATTTTCTTTTCGTATCCCAGCCTTAGATTGATACTGCATCACAAAAAGGCCCAAGGGCATAAATAAGAGTCCTGCTACAATATAGAGTAATCTAAAGCCGCCGTTCTCAATGAGTAGGGCGGCGAGGAGGGGCGAGGCTAGCCAGCCTAAGTTGATGAGGGTGAGGAAGAGACCGCGGGTCGTGCCGGTGGCTTTGTTGTCGGTCGTTTCTTCAAGATAAAAGTCGGAGAGTAAACGCAGGAAGATGGTGAGGGCATAAAACAACGCGAAGGTAATAACGATCCAGAAGGCGCTGGGCTTGGCCGCCAAGACTAAAGCACTGACGGCCGTTAAGAGCCCGCTTATAAGCATTAAGCGGTGAAGCTTAAAGAACCTAATCAGGAGCGGTGCGAGAGTTAAAAGGACGAGGGTGATAATAGCGCCGAGGGCATAAATACTCCCGACCACATTCTCGCCAGCGGCGTCACTTAAGTAAGTGGAGCTTACATACGCCGGCAAGGCGGTAGCAAGCGCCAGCAATAAGCCGGTAGCGTAGGCTAAATTTCTCATCCTTAAAATTATACTTCAATCAGGACCGGAAGAATAATCGGTCGTTTGGCGGTCTTCTTCAATAATTCCTTACCAATTTGCTCACGGACATTATTTTTAACATAGTCGAAGTTGATCGGGTGCATCTTGGCGGTGGAGTCCTCAATCACCTTCTTGGTCATGGCTCTAATGTGGCGGAGTAGGTCTTGCGATTCTTTCAAATACACAAAGCCGCGCGAGATAATGTCGGGCGACTTCCTTACTTTGCCCGTTTTAATATCAATAATGGCAATAATGACGAACATACCGTCTTGAGCGAGGACTTGTCGATCGCGAATAACCACCTCTTGCACATTATTAGAGTCTAAGCCGTCTACCATCACCACGCGGGAGGAAGCAGTTTCTTTAAGCGCGACAATCTTGCTACCTCCTTCTTGAATCTCTACCACCATGCCGTTATCGGGGACGATGACATTCTTCTCGGGCATACCTAAGCTCTCGGCCAAGTCGCGATGAACAGTGAGCATGTAGTGACTGCCGTGCACGGGGATAAAGAACTTGGGCTTAACTTGCTGATGGACCCAAGCGAGCTCGCCTTTATAAGAGTGCCCCGAGGAGTGCACATTGGCTACGCCGACGGTAATAATCTTGGCGCCTTGGCGAGCGAGGTTGTCCTTCAACTTCTCGACACTCTTCTCATTGCCCGGGATAACCGAGGAGGAGAGGAGGACGGTGTCGCCCTTTTTAATCTTCACTGTCCGATGTTCTTTATTACTCATGCGCATAAGAGCGGCAAATTCATCACCTTGGGCGCCGGTCGCGAGGATCACAATTTTATTATCTGGATAGTCACCCATATTCTCGGAGGCGATAATCGTCTCCTTCTTTACCTTCAAGATACCCAGCTCCTTGGCAATCTCAATACTGGTCTTCATAGAGCGGCCTTCAATGGCTACCTTCTTGCCTAAGTCTTCAGACGCTTGGACCACCGCCACAATGCGGTCGAAGAGGGAGGCAAAAGTACCGATAATAATCCGGCCCGGGATATCACGAATAATATCCTTCAAGTTCTGATGAACTTCCTTCTCGGGATAAGAGAAGCCTTCTTTAGCCACATTGGTGGAGTCGGCCACGAGGACCAAGTTATTTTCTTTACCTAATTGGCCGTAAGTCTCAACTTCAAAGTCGGCTGGCACGCCGTCTTTATTCTCAATCTTCACATCGCCGGTAAAAATGGCGTTACCATAAGGGGTCTCGACAATAACGCCGAAGCAGTCGGGGATAGTGTGAGTGGCACCGAAGAAGCGGATGGGAAAGTCGCCCAAGGTAAATTTATCCTCTTGCTTCACTACCCGTAAATCAAGCTTGGGCAAATGGGGGAATTCTTCTTGACGCTTCTTAATCATTACCGCCGTGAGAAGGGAAGTGTAAATGGGCGGATTGCCAATGCGATCCATGATATAAGGGATGCCGCCAATGTGGTCGAGGTGGCCGTGAGTGACGATGACACCTTTAATTTTATTCTTCCTTTCTTCCACATAAGTAGAGTCGGGGATGAGGTAATCCACGCCCGGTGTCTCATCACCGGCAATCTGGAAGCCAATATCAATAATTAAAATTGAGTCCTTGTACTCAATGGCGGTCATGTTCTTGCCTACCTCTTCTACACCACCCAAGGGGATAATGCGGACATTGCCCGGACCGAGTGGTGGGATGGGAGCATTATTCTTGGGCGCCGCGGAGAGCGGTCGGGGGGCCGGTGGTGGTCGGCGCGACATATTGCGGCGAGCGCCAGCCGGGCGCGGTGGTCGAGGACCAGCAGGGTGCGGTCGCGGGGCACGAGGTAGAGACGGGTTAGGAGGTGGCATAAATTAATTTAGATTAGTGATTAAATTTTAAAGATTTTTAAAGA
>JAGORB010000008.1 GCA_018063065.1 Minisyncoccota bacterium | reverse complement strand
GTTTTTCGACCTTTAGGTGGTATTTTCTACCAAGTAAAGCTAAATTTATTAAAACGGATTGGTGGCCCCGCGGACCTCAAAGTGGACATGGGCCCCGGTCACCTTACCGCTTAAGCCCACCGTACCAATCACATCGCCCTTGGTAACCTTCTCGCCCATCGAGACGGCATTGGTGTCATTGTGAGCATACAAGGTCTGGGTGCCGTTATCGTGACGGATTACCACGTAGTTACCATAACCACCATTCCAGCCCCCTTGCTTGCTCACAATTACCACACCGCTGGCGGCGGCATAAATTGGTGTGCCTACCGGTGCGGCAATATCCACACCATTGTGACCATGCAAGCCCTGAGAGCGACGGCCATTGACGGGCCGGAGGTAATAACCGCTGGCCACGCTAGTGCCACCACTGCCGGGCTTAGGCTTACTTACCACCGTGGTCACTTCACCATCGGGGACAATAATCGTCTCACCCACAGTGAGACCAGAGCTTACCTCCACGCCGTTGAAGCCGGCAATTTCTTCAGCGTCACCGCCATACTTCTTGGCAATCTTACTAATAGTATCGCCCTTCACCACCACATGCTTAACACCAGTAATAGGAAGGATGGTTAACACTTGGCCCGGCTGGACGGTACCCGAGCGAGGTAAGTCGTTGGCCCAGATAATAGTGTTATTAGACACACCAAACATCTTGGCAATTTGCGACAGACTGTCGCCCTCCCGCACTACATAGACGCTAATTTGATCACTACTATGAGGATGATCCTCCACATTGGCCATAGTCCCCATTGGGCCAGACTCCGGCAAGAGAGCCCCGGCCACAATAGTGGCGTCATTACCGGGTGCCGGGTCTGGGTCAGGATTAAGAGTGGCCCCTAAGAGGGCCACAGTTTGAGAGTTATGACTAGAGCTGGAAGCCTCGGCTTTGTTACTTTTGAAGGCGGAGGAGAGGGTGGAGAAGAAATTGGCCTGGGCCGAGGCGGCCACAGCTAAAGCGCCGAGGATCACTACCCCGGCCAAAAAACGTTTATTTATCCAGCTTTTCACCCATACAGGACGAGGGCCGGGATTGGTATTTCCAGGTAAAATAAGGTTAAAAGGTTAAATTCCCTAAACAGTACTTATTATAACGCCTGGGGGAGGCCAAACAATCTTGACACCCCCCACCTGTGGATAGCTCAAAATAGGTCCGGAAGTGCTAAAATGAGACCCTTGAACTATCTCGACGAGCTAAATCCAAGCCAAAAGGAAGCGGTCTTACACCAAACGGGACCTCTCTTGGTGGTCGCCGGCGCTGGCGCCGGCAAAACTCGGGTCATTACCTACCGGATGAAATGTCTGATTGAGAACGGTGTTAAACCGCAAGAGATTCTGGCGATCACCTTCACCAACAAGGCGGCCCGCGAGATGCGCGAGCGGGTAGAGAAGATTATTGAGGCCGGTCGCTTGCCGGTGGTGGGCACCTTCCACTCTTTAGGCTCGATGATTTGCCGGGAGCAGGCCCGGAGTCTTAATCGGACCAAGTACTTCACTATCCTCGATCGCGATGAGTCCATAAGTTTGGTCAAGAAGGCGATGCGCGAGTTGAGTATTGATGAGAAGCGCTTTGAACCGCGCAAGATCCTGGGCGCCATCTCGCGAGCCAAGGGTGATTGCTTATCACTCGCTGACTATAAACAAGAAATGGGTAATGAGTTTTATCCGAAGCTGGTGGCGCAAGTGTGGGAGAAGTATAAAAGTGAGGTGGAGAAGGCGCGCGCCTTCGACTTTGATGATTTGCTTTTAGAGACAGTTAAATTATTAAAGCGCGAGCCGGAAGTCTTAAATTATTATCGCGAGCAATTTAAATATTTATTAATTGACGAGTACCAAGACACCAACACCGTGCAATATGAACTGGCCAAACTCTTGGCGGGGGATAGGCAGAATATTGCGGTGGTGGGGGATGTGGATCAATCTATTTACTCGTGGCGCGGCGCCAACTTTGAAAATTTATTAAGGTTTGAAAAAGACTTCCCCGGCGCCAAGGTAGTGTTACTGGAAGAAAATTATCGCTCGACTCAAACCATCCTCACCGCCGCCAACACCATCATCCAGAAGAATACTAAGCGTCATGAGAAAAATTTGTTTACCAAGAACGATGGGGGAGAATTAATTTCTCTCATTAGTAATTTATCGGAGGTGAGTGAATCGGATTTTATTGGGGCTGAATCTAAGCGCTTGATCAAGAGTGGTGTCAGTGCCGACAATATTGCCGTGTTGTATCGGGCCAACTTCCAATCGCGCGCTTTGGAGGAAGGGATGTTGCGGCACAATGTGCCTTATCAAGTTTTAGGCACGCGCTTCTTCGACCGGAAGGAAGTTAAAGATTTAGTGGCTTATATTAAAGCGGCGTTGAATGAAGAAGATTACGGGAGCCTCTCGCGGGCGATTAGTAGTCCAGCGCGGGGGATTGGCAAGACCACCGTGATGAAGATTGTCGCCGGCGAGCGCGAGAGTTTACCGTCAGCGATGAGTCGGAAGGTGAATGACTTCTTTTATATTTTAGACGAGATTAAAAAACGAGTGGAAGTAGAGACAGCTTCACAGGTGATTAAATTTACTTTAAGTGCTTCCGGCTTGGAAAGTAGTTTAAAGAAGGGGAGTGCTGATGAAATGGAGCGCTTAGAGAACTTGCGCGAATTGGTAACCTTGGCCACTAAGTACGACTCCATGCCGGCACCGGAAGGAATTTTAATGTTATTAGAAGAGGTGGCGCTGGCTAGTGAGCAAGACTCGTTAAATGAGAAGAAGGAAGGGGTTAAATTAATGACCGTCCACGCCGCCAAGGGGTTGGAATTTGATTATGTTTTTATCACTGGGTTAGAAAGTGACCTCTTCCCTCATGCTGGCTTTGGCGAGAAGGATAGGGATGAAGAAGAGGAACGACGACTATTTTATGTGGCCATTACGCGAGCCCGAAAAAAAGTTTATTTAACTTACGCTCAAACGCGCGCCATCTACGGCTCGCGCCAAGTAACGATGCCTAGTGAATTTATTTTAGATTTACCGGATGATTTATTAGAAGCCAGTGATCATTCACCAGATAATCTCCCCAACGGCGGCAAGTCTTATTTACCAGACATCTTTTTCTAGCATTTCACTATAGAAAGCGAGGAGTTTTGATGTTATTCCTGATTTGGTAGAATAGGAAGGTTATATGAAAATTGCTCCGCTCCGCTGGCACGAGACCAAACACTTCGCTCGTCTGCGCAACCAAATTGATACCGAGACCAAACACTTAGTCGCTCGCGGCGGCGAGCGCAAGGAAGACGGCTTGCGCGTGCTCGCGCGCATTTTAATGAATCGACGCCTCATCACTTTAGTCGCTCGCGATAATGACGAGATGATTGGTTATGTGTCGGTAGTCTTCGCTAAATTTAAAAAGCTTAAAGGTAATAGTTACTTAACTATCTCGGTCCGCGCTTCTCATCGGGGCAAAGGCGTTGGCAGTTTATTAATGCAAGCGGCTGAAGAGTTGGCGCGAGAGCGTGGGGCGAGAAGAATGGAGCTAGAAGTCTTCTCGCAGAATCCGGCTGTTAATTTATATAAACGCCTAGGTTATGAAGAGGAGGGAAGGAAGCGTAAAGCAGTGGAGGATAATGGTGAGTTTGACGACATTATCTTTATGGCCAAATTCCTGTAGTCAGGTATAGTGGCGGAATGGAAGTAAAAGCTAAAAAGTCGCTGGGGCAGAATTGGCTGAGGAACGAGAAGATTGTGGGAGAGATTGTCGCGGCCGCCAACTTAAAGGCGAGTGAGACGGTAGTGGAGGTGGGGCCCGGTCAGGGAGTTTTAACGGCGCCTTTATTAGAAGCTGGCGTAAAAGTAATTGCGATTGAAAAGGATGACAGCTTAATTGAATTATTGCAGGTAAAATTTAAAAAAGAAATTAAGGCGGGCCAGTTAGAAATTATTCATCACGACGCGTTAGAATTTGATCCAATTTTAATTAATCAGCCTTACAAGATTGTCGCCAACTTGCCGTACTACATTACTGGCGAATTTTTAAAAAAGTTTTTAACCACCCCTCATCAACCCGAGCTAATGGTCTTAATGTTGCAGCGAGAAGTGGCCGAGAGAATTGTCGCCCGAGATAAAAAGGAAAGTGTTTTATCAATGAGCGTGAAGGTGTATGGCACACCCAAATATGTGCGCTTGGTTAGTAAGGGCAACTTCCAACCCGTACCTAAAGTGGACTCGGCGATTCTCTCGATTGAGAAAATAAATAAAAACAATTTTAAAAATTTGAGTGAAGAAAAGTTTTTTAGAGTTTTAAAAATGGGCTTCAGCAGTAAGCGCAAGCAACTTAAAAATAATTTGGATTTAAGTGGCGAACTCTTAGAGCATTATGGTAATAAGCGGGCCGAAGACTTACAATTAACAGATTGGCTAAAGTTATGCGCGGAGAATTAAAAAATATTTTACTCGGTTGCGGGATCTTACTCCTGGTAGGCATCGGAGTTATTTTTTATCAAACAATTAAAGAAGTTCTGCCAACGCTGCAACCTAAAAACATTGATAATAAAATAGTAGTAAAAAATACCAACAACATTAACGCTCCAGAATTTTCCGAATACCGAGAAGATCTAGTAATTTTAGTCGGCACCTCCACAATTCTAAAGTTAGAAGTGGCCACCACTTCAGAAGCCAGAGAACAAGGCTTATCTAATCGCGCGGCCATCCCAGCTGATCAAGGTTTGTTATTTATTTTCCCTGAGCCCAAGTTTTATGGCTTCTGGATGAAGGAGATGAACTTCCCGATTGATATTATTTGGCTCGATGAAGACGGAGTCGTGGTGGAGATAATTAAAGAGCTGTCGCCTCAATCTTATCCAGAAGTCTTTTACCCGCCCACGCCGATTAAATATGTAATTGAAGTTATGGCTGGCTATACTGATCAGAAGAAATTAGAAGTAGGGGATGTCTTCTCGCCTTTGCCGGCTTTATAAAAGAGCATTTATACCCTCAGACTCCGCTATCCACAAAAAAGACGGAGAAATAAAGCTAAATAAAAGCAGTTGTAAGCTATAATGTAGCCATAAAATGGCCATTAATCTGCAACTACCTGGAAAGAAGTTTTGGTGGTTATTGGTTGCAGTCATAATTGTGACCATTGGCCTCTTGTGGTACCACGGCCGAGGGGTTGAACAGGACCTTATCAATGAGCGTCATGCTCAATTTAAAGATGGGCAGGCGGCTCAAGCTTATTATCAAGAGATAATTACTCGGACCACCACCGTCCGAGAGAGCGCGGTTAATTCTCTCGAGACCGATAACCTAGAGACGCTAGTAACCTCAGAGACCGATTTAAATTCCTATAACTCTAAGAGCTTTAAGCTCGGCACAGCGGAAGACGCTACCACCCTCAAGGCTTATGGCGAGAAAATTGGAGCAATCTTGAAGCCATACGGCGAGCCACGAGAGAACGAGCTTAAAGTCTTGCTCGAGGCTCTCAATAGCCAGCAAGCTAACGACCTGTTGGCTCTCCGGGAGATTAGGCAGATGCATGAGCAGGCCGTTACTCAACTCCTAGCCCTAGTGGTACCCAAGAGCGCGGCTACTCTCCACCTTAAGCTCATCAATAATCTCTCGGCTCAAGCCCACTTGCTCACCAATATGGAGCAAGTCTTCACCCAGCCCCTCTTGGCCCTCGAGAGCGCTCAAGCCCTCTACCAACACTCGGCCGACTTCTACCTCTTGGCTGGTGAGATCAACATTTACTTCCAGGGTCGTAATATTATTTTCAACAATCAAGAGGGGGCGAAGATCTATCAAACTATTTAAATGAACCCTTTTAGCCACAAATTATTAGCCATCCTGACCATCAGCGGCTTTTTGGTGGCGCCCGTGAGCGTCATCGCGCAAGGAACCGCCGTCACCTTCCCGCAAGTCAATGTGGAGGTTCTTAAACCACTCCCGGGCCAAGGTGGGGAAGGATTTGATCAAAGTGGATCAGTCTTTTTACAATCCTCCGGCAGCGCAAGCGGGAGTAGTGACCAAGGAACTGCTGTTACCTTCCCGCAAGTCAATGTCCAAGAATTGGGACAAGGCGGTCTCCAGCAAATTTTAGGAGATCGCAAGTCATGTGAAGCTGAAGTCCCCAAAGCCCAAAATCCCACCAGTGCTTTAGGACGAGGATTAGCTGACGGTATTGCTCAATCAGCGGCCCAAGCCATCAAGCAAGGCCTACCAGAGAACATGATCAGCTATGTTCAATCCGACCTACCCCAACGCCTCACTAACAATCTCCAAAGTAAATTGGGTCCCGAATTTGCCAATCGCCTCGAGGCCGAGTTAAGGAGCGGTCTCGACCCGGCAGATATCACCGACGCTATGGTGGAGCAATTAATGCGTGATAGTATCGACGCGGTGATTAAAGGTAGCGTGCAAGAGAGTGTGCAAGATTCCATCCCTAGAGCCATTAGTCGCTCAATCACCGAGGGCATGCCCGCACAGTTAAATCAAAATGTTAATTCTTCAATTCGTTCTTCATTAGATGGACCATTCCGTAATGCCTTAAACGGACTTATGAATGGTGAGGGGGGTGTGGGGGAGAGTTTAATTAATGGTGTTCTTGATACCATGTCGTCTCAAATTACCAATGTGTTAATGAGTCAATTAGAGGGCTCAATGGACGAGATTGTGAGTTCGGTTACCGACGGCGTGATGGGCAGCCTCGACAGTTCTTTAAACCAAATTACCGGTGACCTCACCGGATCAATTGATGAGATTATTGGCACGCTTGATGGTTCTCTCCAAGATATTACCAACTCTTTAACCGACGCCTTAACCGATCCACTTAATGACATCACCGGCAATATTACTGACTCAATTGGTGATTTAACGGGCGAGTTTCAAGAGGCTTTAGGTGGAATCACTGATAAGTTGGACGAGATGACAGATGAATTGGTGGGCTCTATTACTAACCCAATTAATGAGCTGACGGATAAGCTTACCGGCTCGATTGATAAATTTACTGGACAAATGAGCGATGCCGTCTTAGCTCCCGTAAATAAAGTAGTAGAAGGGGCGACAGGAGCAATAGAAGGGGTGGTGGATCGAGTATGGGAACCTGTTGAGAGAGTAATTAATATCCCACTTGATGCCGCCACCAACTTTGTAGACGGAATTACGGGAATTTTCTCTGCCAATACCATCTTTGGAGCGGGAATCCCGGTGGTTAGCGGTATCCCTGTTTACGAGACAGGACAACTTCTGCAGGTTACTAGGCAAATTTCAAGAACAGAACAAGCGATCCAAGATAATACTGCCAACATAGTAGAAATAACAGATGCTTCCAGGAAAGTATTAATCGAGATTTGTGGCCACATTAAGGATGTGCGCCGCATTCAACTGGCCTTTGAGCAGAAGGAGTTTGTCCAAGATGCCCAAGCTCGCCAAGCCGCCGCCGAGGAGGTTGAGAAATACAGTAAAGCTTATTTAACCAAGTTTATCCCCGAGGGTTACGCGGTAGATGGCAGTGGCCAAAAGGGTAGTTTGTTAATCGAGAACTTGGACGATTATATCTTAGAAGGTACCGATGAGATTACTAAGCTCTTTATAAGTGAATACGGCAAAAATGATAGTGATATTTTTAACCAACAAACAAAAGAGGCTTTATTAAAAGATATCTCTAATAGTAAATATTTACCCTTCTCTACTATTACCAAGGAAGAATATGACAAATTAGATAATCCTAAAGACTTGAGTAGTGGTGAATTCTTGACCTTATTAAATAAGGCTTACGATTATACTAAGCCCAATAATCCAGTAAGTTCATATTCTATTAATAAAGCTATTTTAGAAACAGCCCAAGCTATTAGTGAGAGCAATAGGGTAAATGAATTATCTTCTTCCGGCTTTAAGCCGGTTAGAGAATGTTTGGCCGTGGGACCCGATGGTAAAACTTGTGCTAAATGGAGCACAGTTACTCCCGGCTCAATTATCCAAGAAAATGTGGGGAATGTCTTCGATTCTCGCTTAGAACAATTAGAGCAAGCCGATGAAGTGACTGATATTGGTGAGGATACCCCCATCCCCACACCGGCTCAATCAGAGACCTTCACCCCCGATGACTCCACCGCCGGTGGTAGCCCTGGCTTTAATGGCAACTTCGCCCAAAATATTTTCTCCGGGCTCTTAGCTCGCTTACGCGGTATCTTTAATAACGGCGGTAATGGTGGCAGTACCGGTGGGGGAGAAGAAGGGGAACCACCAGTAGTTAGACTGACCTTCAATACCGCTTCTGTGTCCGAGATTAATGGTGGAGAAGCCAATGCCGCCTTCATTAATCTAACTACTGAGGGGGCCGATAAGTGTGTGGCCGGGAACACCTGGCTCTCCTTGCGCCCCTCCGGCAACAAGGTGGAGGTGGCCGCCGCTCAAGGTACCGATATGGGTACCAGTGGCTCACTCAAGATTAGCTTGCCGCTTAACTTCACCCTCCGCTTAGAGCGGACGAGAGGCGGAGAAGTGACAAACTTCACGCCCGTGAGCAGTGTGAATGGGAGTCTGACTCAACAAGTAAGTAGCCTTAACTTGGGCAATGCCCAAGTGGCCTCCGGCGACATCTTCAAACTAGTTGTTAAATCTATTAACCAAGAACAATCAGTGAGCGTTACTGCTAATAGCGCCAATGCCGGCACCGTGGTAACCGCCTTACAGCAAGCCGTCTCCTTATTAAGCGCCACCAGTGAGCAAGGGAAAGAATTTAAAGCCTTACGCCTCACTTTTACCGCCAACCAAGCCGGCGAGGGCTTCATCACCGCGACCATTGATCCTATTTACCGTCTAACTTGCTCCAACACTAACGGTTCCACTAATGCTTCTGTTACCATAACAAGATGAGGTTTATAAAATACAAAAAAATATTCTTTGTTATTTTAAGTGTAAGTCTTTTATTTTTAGCTTCCTCATCTTTTTCTTATGCACAAGGAAATAGAACTGATGTAACAAATGCCGACCAAGTAAGACCGGCGGCGCCCGATGTATTAAGGAGACCTCTAGAAGCTGTAGTGGACACTGTGGCTGCGGGAGTAAGAAAAGTTACTACCATTGCCGGTGGATATGTAGCCGGTGGTGGAGGAGTGCCGGGAGTTTATGCTGCTTTTGGATCTGGAATTTTAAGTATAGTTACCGATTTTTTTAATCTGGCTATATATTATGGAGTCTATTCCATACCGGATATTTTAAAAAGTGAAGGAGTTAAGAATGCTTGGACCCTAGCGCGAGATATTGCCAATATCGGCTTTATTTTCATTTTACTTTATATCGCTATTAAAACTGTTTTAGGAGAATCAAACAGTCAGAAGCTTATCACTCAAGTAATAATAGCGGCTCTCCTAGTAAATTTTAGTGCTGTTATCCCTCGGACCATTATTGATATTTCTAATATATTTGCCATCACTTTTTATGAAAATTTAGGACCGCAAATTGCCGGCTCTCAAGCCAGAGACATCACTACCACCTTCCTGGCCGCCTCTAGCCCAGCGTATGGGATTAAGATGTATGCAGACGCCTTTGTTAATACTTTTTCGCCATCTCACAGCCTTAGTGTAGAAAGTTATATACCAGGGACATTAATGTTTATCTTAGCCTACATTTTATTGGTAGGGGGGATACTTTTTGTTTTAAGAATAGTGGTTTTAGTCTTAATTTTAGTCTCTTCGCCCTTAGCAGTTATTGGTTGGATCATACCCTCCACTGCCTCTTATAGTAAGCAGTGGTTAAGTAAATTAATAAATGAGGCCATCTTTGCGCCCATTTTCATGTTCTTAATTTATATCTCCATTATTATTTTGAGAGATTCCAGCTTATCCAACTTAGACCCCAGTGGTAGCTCTACTTCTAAAATTATAAGTTTTATTATTGTCTGTTCTTTATTATTAGTTTCTTTATATGTAGCCAAGAAGTTTAGTGGTGACGGCGCCAGCTACGCCATGGGCTGGGGTAAGGGCGCCAAGGGTTGGTTTATGGGAGCCACTGTCGGTACAGCCGGCGCCTATGGCTTGGGCAAGCTTGCCAATAAGGCGGCCACTAGTGACACCATTAAGAATTTATCAGCTAAAAGCCCTTTACTTGGTGGCTTTGTCCGCGAGAGACTAGATAAGGTGGCAGATTATAAATTTGCCGGCGGGGCTAGCTATAAGGATAGGGTCAGTAAATCAGCCGACCGAATTACCGGCTTTAAAACTAAGGAGTTAAGGGCTCAATATCTGGCCAGCTTAAGCGAGACTGATAAGGCCGCCGCTTACGGCAAACTCTCTGAACGAGAGAAGGCCGAACTCCATGATCATGTAGACACCCTAGCTGCCAGTGCTACTCCTACCAGACAGGAACAAGCTATTATTGACGCAGTTAATGGCAACACTGCCCGCGGTAAAAAAGGTTTGGCACCCAAGACTGGCAGTGAAGCTTGGGATAAATTGGAGGATGAGAAGGAAAGATATCGAGCCTCTCAATCGGCCCGAGAAGCTAGAGAGGAACTTGAGGATGTGGGTACAGCCCTACCTCCGACTCCAGCCCAAATTAAGGATGCCGTTAGGAAATTGAAAGGTAATGCTATTAATCGTGTGGAATTAGATAAACTACTTGACCCCACAGTGGCTAAACATCTTGATGGTCCACAGTTAAGAAAAATAGCTGAAAGTTCTAACTTCAGTTCCAGTCAGATGATGGTTTCTACTGGAGGAGGACCCATTACTTTGCGCAACTATCTTATGGATGAAATGAATAGAGCAGCAGGTTTACCTCCTGGGGCACCCATACCTCCTACCCATATACACCTCTTACCCGATAATCTTAAGTCTGCCCTTAAATACCTTACTAGTACCCACGGTAACACTTACTATGTTTAATTATGGATAATTATCACCCAGACAAATTAAGAGAGTTATACGGTAAACTACCTAAAAATATACAGGAGGTTATTTCTTCTGAAGATACGGATGAAAAAATATTTGATATCTCTCAAAAATACGACCTTCATATAGATACAACCGGCGGTTTAGGTAAACTTACTTTAATGGTAATGATTGGCTTATTAAAGCCTCAAGAATTTATTCCTGAATTAATCAAGCGCCTTAAACTAGATCAAGAGACTGCCAACAAGGTTGCTAAAGAAGTGAACGAGCAAATATTTAAGCCAGTTCATGATTCACTTAAACGGATTCACGGCCTAGACGGCAGTAAGCCCCTAATGGAAGATGTTAAAGCGGAGCTAGTAGCTCAAAATAACGCCCCGACCCCCACTTTCGACAATCGGATAGGTAAATATTTTTCTACCAATCAAACATCCGACCCCAACACCCTCGCACCGCGTCCTTATACCCAAGATCCGTACCGCGAACATCCAAATTAGGATTGAAGTTATGGTATTATATGGCTTAATAGCCATGAATTTTCAGGTACCTCAATTTATTGAAATAGAAGATAAAATTTTTGGTCCGCTAACCCTTAAACAATTCCTTTATATTGTGGGTGGGGTCGGTTTAGCCTTCTTGTTTTACGTTTATTTGCCTATTTATTTAGCCGTTATACCTATTACCGCCATTGTGGGCCTCGCTGGCCTCTTGGCCTTTTTCAAATACAACGAGCGGCCATTTATCAATTTAATGGAGTCAGCCTTCCGCTTCAGCCTCACTAATAAGTTATATGTCTGGCGCAAGGGCAAGCGAGTGTCTTCTACCCCCGCGGGAGAGGCGGTCGCCACCCGTGTGGCTAAAGCACCTAAATTATCAGAGAGCCGGCTTAAGGACCTATCCTGGAGCTTGGATGTTAAAGATATTATCCGTTAATTTATGGCTTTAGTTACTAAAAGCACCAAGAGTACGCAAGAATTCCTCCCCATTAAGGAGATCCGCGATGGCGTTGTGGTCTTACCTGGCGGGGGATTGCGGATGATTATTATCTGTTCTTCCCTCAACTTCGCCCTCAAGTCCGAGAACGAGCAGCAAGCACTGATCTTGCAGTACCAGAACTTCTTAAATTCCCTCGACTTCCATGTCCAGATCTTCATCCAATCTCGTAAATTAAATATTCAGCCTTATCTATCGATTCTGGAGTCTAGATTGAAAGAGCAAACTAATGATTTAATTAAAATTCAAACTAAAGAGTATATTGATTTTATCAAGAACTTTACCAGCTCGGTTAATGTAATGGCCAAGTCCTTCTTTGTGGCTATCCCTTATGATCCGTTGATTATTAGTAGTGCCAAGAGCGGCTTCTTGGGTAAATTATGGCCCGGCAACAAGAAGACCGCCGCCCAAAATGAGAAGGACGACTTTGAGGAGCATAAGACCCAATTAGAGCAACGCGTGTCGGTGGTCGAGCAAGGCTTGGCGCGCCTGGGTATCCGCACCGCGCCCTTGGGCACGGAGGAATTAGTGGAGCTGTACTTCAAGATCTTTAATCCGGGCGAGAATGAGGTGCCCAATTTAGAATAAATTATGTCTTTATTTAACTTTAATAAAAAGGAGTCTAAGCCGGAGCTTATCACCCCCATTCTCCCGCAAGATATTTATGAGATGGGCGTGCTGGAGCTACGAGACATTATTGCCCCCTCGGCCTTGCGCGTCACCGCGCGGGGAGTTAATTTGGGCGACAAGCTATCACGCACCTTCTTTGTTATTTCTTACCCTCGCTTCTTAACCGAGAGTTGGTTCTCGCCGGTTATTAATCTCGATAAGGTCTTTGATATTTCTATCTTTATTCATCCTGTCGACACTGGTATTGCCCTAAGGCAATTACAAAAGAAGGTGGCCGAGGTGGAGAGTCAGATTAGACTTAAGGAGGACAAGGGCTTGGTGCGCGATCCAATCTTAGATGTGGCCTACCAAGATATTGAGAATTTGCGCGACCAACTCCAGCAGGCCAGAGAAAGAATCTTTGATGTGGGGGTTTACATCACTATTTACGGCGATACGGAAGAAGAGTTGGCTAAGGTAGAGACAGAGATTAAAACTATTTTGGATTCTAAGTTGGTTTATATTAAGCCGGCACTCTTCCAGCAAGAGGAGGGCTTTAAGAGTGTAGTACCACTGGGTCAAGATTTAATTAGTGTTAATTCCAAGCTTAATTCTTCACCCCTTTCCTCTCTCTTCCCTTTTGTTTCCTTCGACCTTACTTCTAATAAAGGTATTTTATACGGCATCAACCGGCAGAACTCATCGCTTGTTCTCTTTGATCGTTTCTCACTAGAGAATTACAACTCGGTCACCTTCGCCCAGTCTGGTGCCGGTAAATCTTATGCTACTAAGTTAGAAATTTTGCGCAGTTTAATGTTTGACGCCGACATTATTGTGATTGATCCAGAGCGAGAGTATGAGTACTTAGCCGAGGCGGTAGGAGGACGCTACTTCAATATCTCTCTTACTTCCGAGCATCATATTAACCCCTTCGACCTCCCCTTCGCTCGAGAAGATGAGTCACCGGCCGATGTCTTACGCTCCAACATCATCAATTTGGTGGGTCTCTTCCGCATCATGTTGGGAGGTTTAACGCCGGAAGAAGATTCAATTATCGACAACGCCATCACTGAGACCTATGCCCTTAAAGATATTACTCCGGAAAGCGACTTCACCGGTAAGGCAGCACCACTTCTCTCTGACCTCGCCTTAGTCTTGGCTGGGATGGAGGGTGGAGAGAGCTTGGCTCAACGCCTACTTAAATATACCCAAGGCACCTGGGCCGGATTTATCAATAAGCCCACCAATGTGGATATTAATAAGAACTTCGTTGTCTTCTCAGTTCGCGATATGGAAGACGAGTTGAAGCCGGTGATTATGTATATTGTGATGCATCACATTTGGAATGCCATCCGTCGCACACTCAAGAAGCGCCTCCTGGTAGTGGATGAGGCCTGGTGGATGATGAAGGCCGAGGATACGGCCTCCTTCCTCTTCTCGATGGTTAAGCGGGGTCGTAAATACTTCCTCGGTGTCTCTACTATTACTCAAGATGTGGAAGACTTCTTAAAGTCGCCTTATGGTACACCTATTATCACCAACTCGGCCATTCAACTCTTGCTCAAACAATCACCAGCCTCCATTGATGTGGTGCAAAAAACTTTTAACCTAACAGATGAAGAAAAATATTTATTAATCGAGTCGGGAGTGGGGGAGGGCATCTTCTTCGCCGGTCTTAAACATGTGGCCATCAAGATTATCGCCTCTTATACTGAAGATCAGATTATTACCTCCGACCCGTCGCAACTCTTGGCCATCCGGAAGTCTAAGCAAGACCTGGCCGTCCAGGGCAATAGTTAAATATGGCCCAAAAGTCCTTCTCCCCCCGAATTAGCAGTGGCCTGAAGATTATTATGATGATGTTGGCAATTGCGGCCGACCTTACTCAAATTGGTTTGAATCTATATTTTGGCCTAGGCGCGTTTGTTAATTTTATTCTTATTTCTCTCCCTATTAATACTATTTTCTTCTTTTGGTTTAGAGTAAATGGAGTCAACTACATCTTCCCTAAGAAGAAGAATATTAGTGAGTCCAAGGGGGTTCAACAAGCGGTTAAATTCCTCTCGCGCTTTAATTGGAAGCCGATTATGGAACTTTTACCTTTTATTCCTTTCTTAGATACTCTTCCCTGGCTCTCAATTAGTGTGTGGCAATTAGCCAACGGCAGCCAGAAAGACGATCTTTTAGAGTATAATAAACAACAAGCCCAAGAAAAGATGGCTAAAGCGGCATGAAGTATCTACTTTTAATCTTACTTTTTTTACCCCTACCCTTACTCGCCATAACCGAGAGTTCTACTGGTCCGTCTATAACGGCCTCGGTAAAACCCGATAAACCCAGTCCTAATCAGGTTGTAACCATCTCTTTAAATAGTTACCAACTTGACTTAGATCGCAGCCGGATCACTTGGTTTGTAAATGGAGAGCGACGAGAATCAGCGGTAGGACTTAAGACATTTACAGTTACCACGGGGCCCCTCGGTACCCCAACCATAATTAAAGTGACGACTGTTAGCGGCACTCAAGTAGCTCAAAAAATTATTGATTTAAAGCCAGGCCAAGTAGATTTATTATGGGAAGCTGACACTTACACACCCCCTAATTATCAGGGTAAGGCTTTACCAACCCCAGAAAGTTGGGTGACTATTTGGGCTCGACCATACTTAACCACCAGCAGTGGGTCTATTATCCCCTCCACTAACTTAGTTTATAAATGGTATCAAAACGGCAATTTACTTAGCAATCAATCAGGGGCTAATAAAGAAACCCTAAGAACACAACTAGGAAACACCTTTGACCGGAATGAAATAAAAGTTCTAGTTAGTGCTAGTGACGGTACGGAAGCTTTAGGAACGGTGGATTTTAAAATTACTACTCCTAAAATTATTTTTTATCCTCTTACAGAGGAGGGTAATATAGATTATTCTCGGGCTCTGCCGGACCAAATTACTTTTACCACCAACACCCCCAAGATTGCTGCTGCCCCCTTCTATTTATCCAGACAAGATGGAGAGATTATGATTAATTGGAATATAGACGGGAAAGAAGTTGGTAAGGGGAATGTGGTTGAATTGGCGGGTCGGGGGAGTGAGGAGGAGATTAATGTGGTAGCAACGGCAGAAAACCCTTCTTCTGTCTTCCAAAAAGCCCTTAAATCTATTAAAGTTATTCTAAAGCCAGAATATGATATCTTCCCCTTCTAAACAGTCTTTGAGATACCTTTTTACTTTAAGTTTTAGTGTGATTATTTTTAGTTTACCCCTTATCACCCTAGCTCAATATCAACTCCTAGAACCCAGCCTCACGGGTGGGGAAACTAATTTTAACTTAATTGAATATTTAAAACTTATTTATAGGACTGTCTTAATGATAGTGATAGTCATTTCTATCTTAATGGTGGCGATTGGGGGAGTGGAATATATCTTTAGCCAAGTGCCGGGAGCCAAAGTAGAAGGTAAACAACGTATTACCAACGCTATCGTTGGCTTATTAATCGGTCTGGCTTCTTATTTAATCCTTTACACTATTGATCCTAGTTTTGTTAAATTCAATTTAACCAATCTAAAACCGGTGGATATAGAGATTGTCGATGGCCCTACCGGCCCCGGAGGTGGAGCAGGACAACCAGGGGGAGGTAATACTAATGGGGGAGGAAATGCTAATAATAATAACTACACTGGTCCACAAGGCAGGTTTGGTCCAATCCCAGCTAATGAGTTTGAGGTTAGGCAAAGAATCAAGGATGCCACTGGTAATAAAGTTAGTTTCAATGATGAAGCTAAAGGATTAGATTGTAGGGAGGGAAATGAAAAAAATTGTAAAACTTACGCTGGAGGATTAAACGAACAGCAAATAAACGGTATTATTAATTTAGCTAATAGTTGTAATTGTAATCTTGTGGTTTCAGGGGCAGCTGAACCGGATGGTCATAGTGGAGGATCATCACACTACGAAGGTCGAGCTGTCGATATTAGAGCGGAGTTAAAATTTGATCAAAATCATAGAGCGACTAGCGATGGATCCGCGGTAGGAACCTGGATTTTGGGAAACAGTACATATATTGGCCCATCAAATGGTGGTAGATACCGCATAAATGGTACTAACAGCACCTGTGATTCAGAGAATAGTGCTCATTGGCATTGTGTATTTTAAACAAAATGAGAAATAAAATAATTATAATTTCAATCTTAGTAGCTATATTAATTATCGGTGTTTTTATTTTTATCCAAATTAATACTAAAACAAACCTTATTAATTCAACTAGCCCAACCATCCCTACCTCTTCAAATTCCTTTTTCCCTCAAGCTGCCATTAAAAGTATTATAAATGTGGTATCTAATTTAAATTCTTCTATTGAAGATGGTTTAACTAATCTTAAAGAGGAGACTGACAATAAACCAGAGGTTAATTCTAATATAGCTCAATTAATAACTCCATCTGTAGTAGATTTCGGATTTTTAAATAATATAAACCAATCAACAACTTCTATAATTTACGTACAAAAAATGACGGGTGCCTTAAAAACAATTCCTGAAGAAGATTGGGTGAATAGAGATATTTTACTTTCTTCTGAAATAAATAAATTATCTTATATAACAACTAAAACAGGTGTGGATATTTTTAATAAGAAAAAAGATAGCCTAAATTTTCAAAAAATAACCATTCCTAAAAATGCCAGTTCCACAATACAAACAAAAGACCTTAATCAAAATATTATTGATCTCTTTACTTCTCCAGACAATAAACAATATTTAGATATAAATTATACTAATAGTAATTTTAATATTGAATTATCTGATATTAATTCTTCTATTATTACACCTATTTTTTCCTCTCCCATTAAAGAATGGTTGATAGATTGGCCTACATCAAACATTATTTCCCTACAAACCAAACCTTCTTCTGGATTGCCTGGATTTTTATTCCACCTTAACCCTCAAACAAAAATCTTTAAAAATGTCTTAGGGCCCATTAATGGTTTAAATAGTAAAACTAGTCCGGATGGTAAAAAAATAATTTATTCAGAAAATTCTAACGGCAAATTACAAACTTTTATCAGAGACTTTTCTAAGGACACTAATGACCTATTAGACATTAGTACTTTTGCTGATAAATGTACTTGGATAAATACTGAATACATTTTATGTGCCATACCTAAAAATATAAATACTGCTGCTTATCCTGATGATTGGTATAACGGTAAAATATCATTTAATGATAATCTCTGGATTATAGACATCAAATTTTTAGAGCCAAATATTCTTAATGAATACGGTAAGCATTTAGGCACCAATCCAATTGACGCTATAAACTTGAAGGTGGCGCCGGATAAAAAGTCAGTTTACTTTATTAATAAAATTGATTCTTCCTTGTGGAGCTTCGATTTAACTAGTCTTGAGCTTTAAGCTGGTGCGGCGGATGATTAATTCTTGGGCGATAGAGACAAGGTTGCTAGTAATCCAATAAAGAGAGATAGCCGAGGGGAGAGCTACCGCCACAAACACAATCACCACCGGCATAAAGTAACGCATCTGGAAGTGCATACTCCGCATTAAGTCATCTTTGAAGTTTGCTTCTTTAGTCAGGTCGCGAGGGGGGAGGGGTGGAACAGCCAACTTCATTTGTAAAAATTGAGTTGCGCCCACCAAGATCGCCATTGGCCAAGACCTGGCGGTAACATCAAATAAGCCTAGGAATAGGTGTTGAATGCTGTCCGGCGCGGGGATGAAGGAATAAAGAAGGGTAGGATCAATAGTTAAGCTCCCCTGGAAGACATAGAAGAGGGAGAGAATGATCGGTAATTGAATTAGAAGGACCAAGAAGGTAATAAAGGGGTTAATGGCATTTTCTTGATACAACTTCAAGATCCTTTTAGTCTGTTCTTCTTTATTTTCCTTAAATTCCTCCTTAATTTTATCAATTTCCGGCTGGACTAATTTGATTTTTTGTTGAGTTTTAAGAGATTGATGGTAAAGAGGGAATAAAATGAAGCGGACGGCAATAGTAAGGAGAATAATCGCCAATCCCAAGTCCTCCCCAGGGACATTAACTGCCAAAAATACCAAAGCATTATAAAGTGGCTCGTAGAATATGGCTTTAAATATGCCTAAAATCATAAAATTAAGGTTTTTTAGCTAATAATCCCTGAAGGTCCTCCTTCAATTCTTTAAATTTAGCTTGCTTTATCTCTTTTTTGATTCCAATCGTTAGTTTACATCCCTGTAAAGTCTCTTTATAGGGGGCCAGAATCGCTTTTAAACGCCTTTTAATAAGATTACGGTCCACAGCCCGAGGGAGGGCCTTCTTAGGGACTTGGTAATAGATAACAGGAGTATTAGTGGGGGAGGTCCCCCAACTTACAGACACCCATTTACCCCACTCTCGCCTAAAGCGATTAGAGGGCGAGTTTGTGACGGCCCTTTTGGCGCCTACTTTTAAGGACTCGGCGACCATTTTTAGTCTTATTGCGGGTTAAAAAACCATGGGTTTTAGCCCGTTTTCGCTTTTTAGGCTGGTAGGTAATAGACATTTAAGGCCTAGTATAATACAGATTGGTAAAAATGCAATAAATTGGAGTTATCCACTTAATCCACCACTTATTCACACAATTTCAAGATTTGTGGATATCTTCCCCAACACCTATAATGAACCCACTTTCACCTTCACATATGTTTGATACTAAACAATTATGGGATAAGGTTCTATCAGATGTAGAGTTATCTATTTCTAAGGCTAATTTTGGTACCTGGTTTAAAAATACCTTCATTTCCAAGCATGAAGACGGAATTATCTTCGTTAGTGTGCCTAATACCTTCGTTAGAGATTGGTTAGAGACTAAATATCATAAACTTATCCTAAAATCCCTAAGAGATGTTAATCCTGAACTAAGAGGGGTTGATTATACGATTACTAAAATTGATTCTACTCCTAAAACCCAGATAATTAAGACTATTTCCGAGACTAACACCTTAGGATTAAACGATTTATACATCAATCGTGATAATAATCTTAACCCTAAATACGCCCTAGATAACTTTATTGTTGGATCCTTTAATGAGGTCGCCTTCGCCGCCTCCCAAGCAGTGATTAAGAATCCAGGCATGACCTATAACCCCCTCTTTATCTATGGACCCACTGGTTTAGGTAAGACTCACCTTATCCAAGGGACTGGCAACACTATTAAAAAGCATTTTGATTCTAAAAAAATATACTATGTAACTTCAGAGAGTTTCAGTAATGATTATGTTAATTCGTTATTAAATAATAAAATTACGATTTTTAAGGATAAGTATCGTAGATATGATGTTTTAATCATGGATGACGTGCAGTTTTTATCTAAGAAGGATAAGACTCAAGAAGAGCTATTCCACTTATTTAATCACTTCTATGAGAATAATAAGCAAATTATCTTTTCTTCTGATAAACCACCTAAATACATTCCTGATATTGAGGACCGAGTTCGCTCGCGCCTAGAAGGTGGAATGATAGCCGATATCGCCAAGCCTGACTATGAATCCAGGTTAGCAATCTTACGATCTAAGGTTAAAAATATTGAATTAGAAATTAGTAATGAATTTATTGAGTATTTAGCCTCAATTATTCAGGATAATATTAGGGAGTTAGAGGGGGCCCTTAATTCTATTATTTGCCAAATTGAGCTTAAAAAGAAGGATATTACCCTGACAGATGTTAAAAATTTAGTTAAAAATAACATTAAACCTCAAAAATCAATCTCTATTAAAGATGTAATGAAGGTAGTGTCTGATTTTTATAGTATTGAAGAAAAGACTCTCTATGAGAAGACTCGTCGTAAAGAGGTGGTTAAACCTCGGCAGATTGCGATGTATATCTTAAGAGAGGATTTTAACACCTCTTATCCTCATATTGGCCAAAAGATGGGTGGTCGCGACCATACCACTGTTATCCATGCTTATGAGAAGATAAAAGGTGATATTAAAACTGATCAGCTATTAAGTAAAGATGTGAATAAGATTAGAGAAATTTTATATAACAGTTGAGTATAATTTCTTATTCTATTTTTATCCACACTTAATCAGATTATATCCACAACAAAATACTAATGAAATAAAGATTAAAATAAATTTATCCCCTAATCCACAGTTATATTATGAAAATTGAATGTCTTAAAAATAAATTAAAAAATATAATAAATATTGCCGAGAAGGTAACAGCTAAGAATCACTCTCTCCCAATCCTTAATTTAATTATTTTAGAAACAGATCAAAAAGGGCTAAAAATTAGATCAACTAATTTAGAGGTGGGGTTAGAGGCTCAAGTGCCAGCCAAAGTTAATTTAGAGGGGCGAGTAGCGGTAAATGCTCAAGTCCTTAATCAATTACTTAATTTCTCTACCGGGTCAGAAGATAAAGTTACTTTAGAGGTTAAAGAGGGTAGTCTTTTAATTAAATCTAATCGCTCAGAGACTAATTTGAAGGTTTATCCTCCAGATGACTTCCCTTTAATCCCTAAGGTCAATAATGGGGTAAAGTTTAATTTACCCACTTCCAATTTTATTTTAGGGATTAAATCAGTTATTTATTCTTCCGCCACTTCTGATATTAAACCAGAGATTGCTAGTGTGTATATTTATCAAAAGGAAGATAAGTTATATTTTGTCTCCACTGACTCCTTTAGGTTGGCGGAGAAGAATATTAATTTTGACCATTCAGGCACTATTCCACCGATTATTATCCCTTTAAGGAATATTTTAGAGATTATGAAGGCTCTAGAGGGGGAGGGAGGTGATTTAGGGGTGGTGGTGTCGGAGAATCAAATTGCCTTCTCGACTGATAATTTATATTTAACCTCCCGGGTGATAAATAGTGTCTTCCCGGATTATAAACAGATTATTCCTAAGCAGTTTAAAACTGAAGTTGATATAGATAAGGAGGAGTTGTTAAATAACTTAAGATTATCCAATATCTTTACTGATAAATTTAATCAAATTAACTTCAGTATTAGACCAAATGAGGGAGTATTTGAAATAAATTCCAAGAATCAGGAAGTGGGCGAGAATAAAGTTAATAGTAAGGCGGAAGTTAAAGGAGAAGAAGTTAATATTAATCTTAATGCCCGTTATATTATTGAATCTTTACCCTCATTTAATTCTTCTAAGATTAATCTCTCGTTTACTGAGAAGAATAAGCCACTCTTAATTACTAGTCCTAATGATCCTTCCTTCCAATATTTAGTGATGCCAATTAATCGTTAGAATGGAAAAAATTAACGACTTATTAATTAGATTTGGTAATAAAAAATTCCCTGAATTGGTAATTAAAGAGGTGGTTAAAGAGGTAGTGAAGAGAGAGTTGGGTATTATTATTAAAGATAAAGATATTAATTTTAGCCGGCAAGATATTAATTTAAAAATTAATAATCAAGAAAAGGCTAGATTAAAATTATTAAGTAATAAAATTATAACCGAGCTTAATACTCGCCTTAAGAATACCGATTTCCGTAATATTAATTAACCCTGAAGTCTAAACTCTTCTCACTTACACCACCATCTTCATTAGTTAAAACAATTTTTAATTTATTAGTAGATTTAATATCCATTCCTGATAGGTCTAAACTGAAGGAGGGGTAGAAGTTATTAAAGGATTTAACAAGAGAGTTGTTAATATAAACTTCCAACTTAGTAACTATAGAGTCAGAGTCAGAAAGTTTAAGATTGATATCTAGTAAGTCATCTGATTTAAAACGGTCATTGTCGTCGGGGTTAGTAATGGTAAATCTTGGTCCAGTGGGGGAATTAGGAGAGGTGTTGTTGGGATTAGTGGTAATGGTTGGTGAGGTAATATTTTTACCTTGAACCCAAGCTTGAACGGGTCCTTCCCATAATTTATATTGAGGATCATTCTGGGGATTGCGAGGAATGGGACCATTAGGATTGTTTTTATCCACCCAATGTAAAATAGAGTGAACATCTGGGATAATTTGATCTCCATTTACTTCATTACCTTGCCAATAACCTCTTAAAACTGGCTTTAAATCATCAGGAGTAGGTTTGGGTTCTGGGAGTGGTTCGTTATTGGTTTTATTTAAGTAAAAGCGCATAAATTCATTCCACATAGGAGCGACAATGAAGCCGGCAATCTGCTTCTCCATTGGAGTGTTGTTGTTATTACCCGCCCAAGCGCCCAAAGAGATGCTAGGAGTGTAACCCATAATCCAGGCGTCGCGGTAGTCGTTGGTGGTACCAGTTTTGGCAGCCACATCACGGCCGGGGAAGTAGAGGGGAGAGTTAAGACCATAAGTACCAGAGCGAGCGGTGTTGTCAGAGAGAATACTAGAAATTTGCCGAGCGACATTCTCATCAATGGCTACCTTAGGGTCGGCCTTCCATTCTTCCACCACTTCATGACTACTATCTTCAATTTTTAAAATACTGGCGACTGGATTCCTAATACCGTCGTTAGCGAATACGCCGTAAGCACTAGTTAGTTCTAAAGGTGAGACTTCACCACCACCCAAGACTAAAGTTAAACCGTAACGATTACGATCAGTTAGGGTGGTAATACCAAAGCGCTTAGCATTATCTAAGACCGAGGTTAAGCCAGCGAGATAAAGCACCTTAACCGCCGGCACGTTGCGCGATTGAGCGAGCGCGGTGCGTAAGTTGATAGGACCTAAGAATTTGTCATCATAGTTAACTGGTGAGTAACAAGTTGGAGGGCAATTAGTAGAGAATTCTGTGGGGACGTCAAAGACAACCGTTTCCGGTGTGTAGCCCTTCTGGAAGGCGGTGGCATAAACGAAAGGCTTGAAGGATGAACCCGGCTGGCGCTTGGCGAGAGTAATGTTGAAGTTACCCTCATTCTCGGTATTAAAGTAATCTCGCGAGCCCACCATTACCAAGATCTGACCAGTTTTAGGATCAGTGGCCACCATGGCGGCGTTGTTGGCGTTATATTTCTGAACATTCTCTTCACCATACTTAGTCACAATTTCTTCAGCCTTAGCCTGTAATTCCCAATCGAGAGTGGTAATAACTTTAAAACCTTGTGATTCCACCGCCTCACGGCCGTACTTCTCCTCTAAATATTCCAAAATATAGAAAACAAAGTGAGGAGCCTTAATCCCACCCTCACTTGGGGGCCGGAAGGTAACCTTCTCGGCCTTAGCGGCGGCTTGCTCGGTGGGGGTAATAAAGCCCAGATCTACCATCCGCTTCAAGACTAAGTCCTTGCGGGCATCCAACCGGGCCCGGTTATTACCATAAGGAGAGAAGAAGGTGGGAGCTTGGGGGAGAGCTGCTAAGTAAGCTGCCTCTGCCAGGGTGACATCCTTAGCTTGCTTACCAAAGAAGGTGAGGGAAGCCTCCTCGATACCGTAAATATTGCCACCATAAGGGGTCTCGTTAAAATAAAGGCCTAAAATCTCATCCTTACTCATGATTTGCTCCAATTTTAGAGCTAAGACTATCTCTTTAATCTTACGAGACAACTTCTTATCCTTAGTAAGAAGAGTGTTTTTGATCACTTGTTGAGTAATAGTTGAACCGCCTTGCTGGATCTGGCCGGTGGCAATATCTACCAAGAGGGCTCGGACCATGGCGGAAGGTTTAACACCGGCGTGGGTATAGAACTCGGCGTCCTCAATGGCAATGGTCGCCTTCTTGGCGTTAATAGAAATATCGTTAAGACTCACCACTGTCCGGCGGATACCGCCATTAACGTCATATAATAAGACCTCGCCGGTGCGGTCATAGATCTTGGTGGATTCGGTAATTACCCGTTCTTTAAAGTAGGAGTCAAAGTCGGGGATCTCAATGGTGGCGGCCCAGATAACCGAGAAGCCGACAAATAAAAAGCCTAAAGCCCCTAGGATTAAAGCGGCTTTGGCAACCAATAACTTCCATGTACCCCTTCTTTTCATCAGTAATTTGTAGTATAACATTGGAATGGATAATTTAAAGACCCTCCTTACTCGTGGTGT
>JAGORB010000007.1 GCA_018063065.1 Minisyncoccota bacterium | reverse complement strand
GCGTCAGATGTGTATAAGAGACAGGCACCATCTCCTCCGGACCTAAAGCCCCGACCCACAACACCCTATCATCAATACTTAACTGCACCGCTAAAGCTTGAAGGGAAGATAAGAGTGAACCCGAGCCGGCAATGACCAGCACGGTATTTTTATCAGCCAATTGGGCAAAAGCCTTAAGAGCTAAAGGATAGCGCTTCTCGGTCTCGAGGCGACCGGCCATTAAAATTATTTTAGCTTGAGCGGGCACTTGCGAGAGCCAACTCGGCGCCTGCGGCGCCGAGTTAAGATCAGCCACATAAATGGGCAAGACATAAATTTTATCCTCCGCCATCCAGCCTTGCTTTATTAAAGATAACTTAAGACGCTGACTAACCACCCGCACCCTATCGGCTCGGGGTAAAGTAAAACGGGCTAAATAATAATAAATAAAGTTCTTAAGTGAGAACCATTTAAAACTCGGACTTAAAACATCGGTATGAAGCTGAATCTCGAGCGGACGATTAAAAAACTTCTTTAACTTCACGCCCGCGAGCCCGGCCAAGAACGGGTCTTGAGTAGTAATCAGATCAGGTATTGATAATTGCCGACCAAGCTTGTAAGCGTCTGATACATATCGCCACGGGCCCGAGCTCTGAGTGGGGATCAGGGTTAAAGAATGATCTTTAACTTCTGACGCCCCTTCGGTCATTTTAGTAAAAGTTAGGTCCGCAATCTCTCCTACTTCGGCGGCCAATTTGACTAACCGCTCGCGCACCGCGCTCGCGGGGTGGAAGATACTAATGTCGCGGCCAATCATTAAGACTCTCATAATTGTTGGGCAAGCTTAATAAACTCCGCGGCAATCTCGTCCCAAGTATGAATAAAATTAAATTGATGGACGCGGGCTCGCCAACGAGAATATTCTCCCGGATCAGCCAGCGTCATAATCTTCTCGGCGATGTCGCGCTCATTCTCCGGATCGACAAACAAGCCGTAACCGCGCAAGCGCTCGTACAAGCCGGTCTCCTTGGTGCAAATAAAAGGCTTGCCCAAACGCACGGCATCCAAGATCATATTGGGACTAATCTCACTTAAGGAGGTAACGATTACGGCGTAACAAGATTTCATCTTCTGCACATGCTCTTCATAAGAAGCAGTTTCCAGATCAAGTTGTAGCGTGCCGTCGTGCCGCTTGAGATCAAAGAAAATCATCGCCAAGACATCCAAGTTCTTGAGCACCAAGGGCCTCGCCGCGCCTAAATATACTTTACCCTCCGGCTCACCACTGCGCTCCTTGGGGCCATAATAATTCTCAATAATCGCGGTTTTAGCGGCCGGTAAATTATAAACCGGCTGCCAAATCTCGCGTTGCCAATTGGTACTAAAAATGACCAGGTCGGTATGCTTTAAAATAAAAGAAGTAATTTTATAAATTGATTCTTCCTTCTTATTCCACCGATTAGCAGTAGACTGATAAAAATGACGCAAGAGCACCTTCTCGCCCGTGCGCTCTAAATAACTCTCCCACAAGAAGTCGCCGCCCGTTCTGATAACAAACTTCTTGCGCATTAGCTTGGCCGCCAACAGCGCCGGTAAGGCCACACTGAAGGTGTCGAGAGCAATAATTAAGTCAGCCCGCCGGACAGGGGCTAAAATCTTGAGGAAGAAGAGAAGGTGGCGCAGGCCGGTGCCGAAGCTCCGCTCGCGACCATAAGTGGCCACCTCGACCTCCTGCCCGGCCCGGACCAGGGCCCCATAAAGCTCCTTGGCGTACTGAGCCGGCCCGCCAATCTGAGGCGGATAAATACCCGTCGCAATAAGTACCTTCATACCTCCCTACTCTACAATTGATTTAAGATTTGCGCCATTTGGGGGGCGAGGGTGTCCCAGTTGTAGGTTTGGCGGACGAGGTCGCGGGCGTTGTTGGTAATGGACCAGACTTGTTCTTTATTTTGCGGGTCGGCGATAAATTTAATCTTCTCGGCTAAAGCATCCGCATTATCCACGGGCACCAAGAAGCCAGTTTCATTATCTTTAAGGAAGTCGGTGATCCCTCCCACGGGTGTGGCAATGACCGGCACACCGGAAGCAAAAGCTTCTAAGAAGGAGTTACCCAAGCCTTCTGACCGCGAGGGCCGAGTGAAGATATCTGTCTTAACCAATTCTTGTGCCACTTGCGCGGGCGTTAAATTGCCTAAAAATTGCACTCTCTCTCCTACGCCTAAATCTTCAACCAAATTTTTTAAAGTTTTTTCTTCTTCCCCCGTGCCGGCAATTCTTAAAATAAAATTATTGGGGAGTTTAGCTAGTGCTTCAATAATGACGTCAACCGCATTCTTCTTAACCAAGCGCGAGGCAGTAAAAATTATTTTAGTCTCATTACTATTTAACCTTTCTTGATCACATGAAAAAGTTTTTAAATCCACGCCATTAGGTATAACGCTAATAGGGGCTATAACACCCATCTTCCTCGCCCACTCGGCCAAATAATTAGAGATACACTGTACATAATCCGCCGAAGTAAAAATATTTTTAAACTTCCACCACAGCGGGGCCATCTTACTCTCCACCTCAGCTAAATTATCTCCCTCCTGCAAGGTTAACAAAAAAGGCACACCAGTTTTTTGTTTAAATCCAGACGCGGCCAGGCCGGCGAAGCTCGCCATAATCCCCCAAGCCAAATCATATTTATGGTGCCGATGAAGATTCTTAGCAAAGGTCGCTCCGTAAAAAGCCAACAATATTTTATCTAAACCACTCCCCCACCCCAACCTATAAACTTTAACTCGGCCTATTTGCTCTACTGATTTTAACTCGGGCTTAATTTTGGCAGTAATTAAATCAAACTCAAAGTCAGTTAATCTGTCTGTTAATTCTTTAACCGCCAATTCGGCCCCGCCAATGAGGGGTAAGTACGCCGTCGAGAAGATAAGCACCCGCTTGGCCATGGGCCTCAATTATACCTCAAGCATCTTTTTTAGCACGTCTTCTGGGATCTCTTTAGCCCCTCCCCCATTCTGGGGATCGGGATTCCGTACCCCGCCAGTAGCGGGCGTCGGGAATTGAGTCGCAGGCTTCACTTCTGGCTTCTTCATTACTTGATCGAGGGCGGCCTTCAAGTCGGCTTTATTGGCGGCGTCATTAACCGGCTTCTTGGGCGCCAAGGCTGAGAGGGACATCGGTTTAGTCCCTCCCCCATTCTGGGGATCGGGATTCCGCACCCCGCCGGAGGCGGGTGTCGGAAGGGGCCTAGGCGCGGGAGGAGGGGTAGGTTTGGGTGTTAGAGGTTTGGGTGGTGGTGGCGGGGGCGTAACTGGCTTAGGCGTCTCTAATTTAACGGGGGCATCGCCCTGATGCATCTTCTTGATTAACTCCTCCACTTCCTCCCGCGGCTTGGCAAATTGCCGGCGCGAGTTAGCAATAATCTCATCTTTAAACGATGGGCCCATCTGCACAATCGGTGGGATAGTGGTAGCAGAGAAAGGTTTAGAACCTACGCCATCGATCATTAGAGTTAAGTACATTTGATAGCGGCCCAAGTTAACCAAGTCCTCCTGCGTAAAATCAGGGAGAAAAATCTTCTCCAGCACCTCGGCATCAAACGGACCCACTCTAAAACACACGGTTGTGCCCACGTTGCCGAAGACGGCCGCTCGCACCTCCTCGGGCATTTGCTCAATGTATTGGTGGGCAATAGTCAGGGATAATTTATACTTACGCGCTTCTGACAAAATATCAGCGAAGCTCTCGTTGGCAAAGGATTGAAACTCGTCCACATAGAGGAAGAAGCTCGGCAACTCTTTTAGAACTTTGGCCTCAGTCTCAGCTCGACTCATGGCCGCTAGATAGAGCTTGGTAATAATCATACTACCCAGCAAGTTGGCATTAGACTCACCGAGGCGCCCCTTAGACAAGTTGATGATCAAGATCTTCTTCTCATCCATCGCCTGACGGAAGTTGAAGGTCGACTTGGTCTGGCCAATAATATTGCGCACCAAAGGGTTGGAAGTAAATTGACCAATCTTGTTCTGAATGGCGGGAATAGCCTCGGCGGCGAAGCGCTCAGTATAACCGGCGTACTCCTTGGTCCAATATGATTTAACAGACGGATCTTGGATGTTGGCAATAACCTTGTTGCGATAATCCTTCTCCGAGAGCATCTTGTTAATCCCGAGCATGGTGGCGTCGGGATACTCCAAGAGCGCCAAGATAGTGTTCTGGAGAATGTACTGCATTCGGTCAGAAAAACTTTCTTCTCCGAAGAGCTTCTTGAAGGCGCTCATTAAGCCACTTAGCACTAAGTGTCTTTTATCGGCACCAATATCCTCCATCACGTTAAAGGCGACCGGATGATCTAGATCAAAGGGCGCGAAGTAGAGCACGTCTTTAATCCGCTCCTCGGGCACGTAATCCAGCAACTTCTCGGCGGTGCCACCATGCGGATCCATAAAGCACAGGCCCTCGCCATTTTTAATATCTTGAATGGCCAAGTTCTCCAGCAGGGTGGACTTACCCATACCAGTCTTACCAATGACATACATGTGGCGCGAGCGATCCTCAGACTTGATGCCAAATTGGATGCGCTGACCACGAAAATCCGTTTGACCAAAATAATTAAGGTGAGGAGTAAATTCCATCATCTTAAATTATAACATGAGTTATGGAGCAATTGGCGTGTAGGCACCAGTGGTGTAACGGTTGGCCGGATCCCAGATCATCCAACTGTTAAGTCCGGCATCATAAGTAGCTTTAATTTGGGCCTTCACTTCTGCCACATCATAAGTGCCACCGTAATCAAAGTCTTGCAACCACGGCCTAATCTTATTGGCCTGGTAAACCGGCTTTTTATAAATGGCGGGTGTAGTGGTACCAATACGGGTATGAGTGAAGGCTTCTACCGTGCTAGTGGCCGAGACAGTGCGCTCTACTCCCCGCTTCAATACAAAGTGGATGAGATCATAAACATTGGCATTAGGATTGGCCCAACCGTTAAATTGTGGCGGATAATGAGATGGATAAATCATCGGCGCAATGTAGTCAAAGTATGGCAGGGCCCGCTCCAACACTTGGCCAATATTGAGGTCATCGGTGTTGCTGGTAGTCATACCGAACAAGTCCGCCGACATTACCACACCGGTATCTTTAAGATGCTGATGTAAATATTTAAAGAAGTGCTCCAGCGCTTCCGGCTTGCTCTGCCCCACACTTAGAGGGAAGGAGATGTCTTGCATGTTACCATCGGAAGGGAAGCGCACGTAATCAAAGTTGAGCTCATCAATACCCAAATTGTGAGCCTCCTTACTTAAAGTGATGATGTGATCCCAATAAGGCTTGGCGCCCACTTGGACGAAGGCGAGTCCCTTCTTATCCTTCCAAACAGTCACACCGTCGGCCCGCTTCACCGCCAGCTCCGGGTGAGTCTTGGCATAATACGGATCTTGGAAGACGGTAATCCGGCCAATAACATAAATATTTTTATCATGCCACTCCTCCACTAATTCTTTTAAATTGGGCACTCGGCAACCACCGGCCTCGGGATTTTGTAATTTGGGATCAGTAGTAGGGAAGGCCACTGTCCCGGTGTAGTCCTTAAGATCCACAATTACCGAGTTGAGCTCGGTTTTATCAATGAGACCAATCACATGATCGCGCAACGACGGTGTGGCCGCGGCACAAGCGGTAAGATAAAGAGTCTTCACACTGGCGGGCGTTTTAAGATGTTTAACCGTTGGCTGAACGGTGAGAGAGACAGTACTGGTGGCCACGGTGGCCGAAGTATATTTATATTGCCCCGGCGTAGTAAAAATAGTGAGGGCCAGCAAACCAATCACTATTAGAACTACCACACCCACCGCGCCGGCAATTATCAAATGAGTTTTAGTTTTAAGAATTAACATTGGAAGTCGGACGGGCCAGAGTGGAATCAGTGGCGGGATCACGCTGGCTACCAGCCAGACCAAAGATGGTAATTAACAAACCTAAGATAAAGTAGAGAGGCGTCTCAATCCAACCGGGCAAACCTGAAAAGAGAGTGAGTAGGACAATGAGGAAGCCGAAGATGGCGATGGCCCGATTGCGCCAAAAATTTTTGCGCCAGTGAAGTTGCATGGGCTTATGATAACAAAGCGTCTGCGACCTCGCAAACATTACCGGCGCCAATGGTGATAATAAGGTCATTAGGCTCCGCCTTAATCTTCAGATAATCTTCAATTTCTACCAAATTGTTAAAACTCTTGGCTTTAGCACCCAACTTTTGGGCTAATAGCTCACTAGTGATGGTGGGATCTGGCGTCTCGCGGGCGGCATAAATGGGGGCAATTAACACCTCGTCAGCCAGCGTAAAGCTCTCGGCAAAGTCATTAAGAAGCAATTTGGTCCGAGAGTAGAGATGGGGTTGGAAGATGGCCACAATTCTCCGCTCGGGGAACTTGTCGCGAGCGGCGCGGAGAGTGGCCTTGATCTCGGTGGGATGATGAGCGTAGTCGTCATAAACAAGCGCACCACTTAATAACTCACCCTTAAACTCGAAGCGCCGCCAGGTGCCTTTAAATGTATTTAAAGCGTCTAGAGCCACGGAGGGGTCAACACCCAGCACCCGGGCGGCGCCAAGCGCCGCCCGGGCATTACTAATATTATGCTCCCCCGGTACTAACAAATTTAAGCCCTCAATCCCCTCCTCGGTATAATCAACAACATTACATTTAGCACTCGCCACCACGGGCGCTAAATTAGGCGCTCCGGTATCACAAATTAAAACACCATCACTGGGCAGCTTCTGCACCAACTCAATAAAGGCACTCTGAATATCAGCCAAGTCTTTATAATAATCCAAGTGATCCTCATCAATATTGGTAATCACCACAACCTTGGGCGATAAGTTTAAAAACGAGCGCTTATACTCGCAAGCCTCGGCAATTAATAAATTACCAGATCCGGCGACAAAATTAGTCTTATTATTATTTTCATCAAAAAGAAAACTCCCCACCACCACTGTCGGCTCTAATTTAGCGGCGAGCGCAATTTGCGCGAGCATGGCGGTGGTCGTGGTCTTACCATGAGTACCGGCCACGGCGACGGTAGTTTTAGATTTAGAAATTTGCCCCAACGCTTCAGGATAAGTAATGGCCGGGATATTTAAATGTTCTCCCGCTACTCTCTCGGGATTATCATGAGGGATGGCGATGGTATAAATAATCAGGTCCGTCTCTGACGAAATATTTTCAGATTTTTGCCCAATAAAAATCTTCGCCCCCAACTTAGCCAACTCTTCTGTGACCAAGCTCTCACTCTGATCCGAGCCACTTACCTCCTTACCCTCCAGCAACATCATCCGCGCAATCGCCGAGACCCCAATCCCCCCAATACCAATAAAGTGGACCTTCTTAAGATTACTAAAATCAATATCTATCATAGGCCCTATTAAAGCATTTAAATTTTAGAAAAACAAAAAGAGCACCCCAACCTTGATTGAAGGTGCTCCATAAAAAATGTGCGTACAAATTAGGAAAGACTGGGGACTTCGGAAAGTGCCTTGGCGAGAGCTTTCTTCAGTTCGTCGGGATTGTTTTCCCAATACTTTACTTTTTCCGAAGTCATCCCGTCTTCTTCCTTCGGTAAATTACCTGAGATCGCATACGACAAATCAACCAGATCACGAACAAGGAGCTTCGACATTGATTTTTCCTCCATTATCCAGCTTAGCTGGGTTTACTATCTATCTACTACTATACACCCGAAATGTACAGTTGTCAAGTTATGCTCTCACTACTATTAACCGCTTCTTCCAGCCGCGGAGGAATTTGGAGGTAGGGATGAATTGGTGGATGTCGGCATGATCTTTAGCCGCGGGGTCTAAGACTTCAGCTTGGTCGTCGTTTAAAGAGAGCAAGACGACAATATGGCCGTCTTTATGTCCCACTTCATAATTAGCAAAGACGGAAGCGAGTACTGGACCCTGTGCCAATTCTGCTTTTAATTTATTTAAAGCCACTTCTAAACTCTCTTTAGCTAAATCAAGATTATACGAATTATTAAAACCGAAGTGTTTGGCTAAGTTAGCGAGCCCAGCATGCTTCCAGCCAATCCCCGGCACATAAGCACCTTGCTCTAAACCCAGATGATACAGCTCATCTAAATTGGTAATCTTATCGCCCAAGATCATACCTAAACTAGCAATACCACAACCCTTAAGCTTGTGCTCATCATGCGAGAGATCTAAGTGTTGCGAGAAGCGGGTCTTAGTCATTCTTCATGAAAGTAGGATGGTAATAAATGGCCGTAATCGCCCTCTCCCCCAATTCATCACCCACATATTTAAAATGATGTTTAATAATTTTTTTAGTCCTGAAGTCATTACTTATCGCCTGGTCATTGCCAATATAGAAGCCAATATGAGTATGCAAGTCTCCACCACCAAAGTCTATTCCTTCCCACACCAACACTGAACCGGGAATTAATTCCTCTGTCTTTTGCCAGCCGGCCTCCTCCATTTTTTTAACTGTACTAGTCACTGTGGCATGCACATCATCAATCAAACTAAAAATCTTTAAAATACTCGAAACAAAAATTGCGCAAGATAATTCCCCATCGTTGACGACGTCCTTCTTCACGCCGTCAAATGAGGCATAACCGTTCTTAAACATCTCGCTCCCCACGGCGTTATTGATCATTGCCAAATAGGTGTCTAAGAGAAGGGGTTTAATAGTGGGAGTAGTCATAACTCTTAATATATACTACTTCATCTTCTTTACTAATCTTACAAACTGATCACCGCGGTCAAACTCGTTTTTGAAGATACCGAAGGAGGCGGCCCCGGGCGATAAGAGTATAAGGTCACCTTTCTCCGCTAAAGAAGTGGCACACTTAAAGGCGTCTGTCATATTTTCTACTAACACTACTTGCTTCTTAAATTTTAACGGTAAAACTTTTAGAATTTTATCGGTCGCCGTACCCTTAAACAAGATCAACTCTTTTAAATATTTAGGGACAATCTGGCTATAGCGCTTGAAGTCTAATTCTTTATCCGTCCCCCCGCCGATTAAAACAATTCTGCCTTTATAATCTTTTAGCGCATGGACCGCGGCCATAACCGCGTCCGGCGTAGTAGCCGTAGTATCGTTATAATATTTTACCCCCTTCACATCTTTAATAAATTCCAACCGTCCCGGCAAACCCCTAAAGTTTTTAACTGCCTTTTTAATGACACTATCTTTTATACCTAATTCTTTGGCAGCAGTACTAGCCAAAGCCGCGTTATACTCTCGATGTTTGCCAGCCAAGAGAGATTGTTTAGGAATTATTAGTTTACCTTTTGGCTTTTGAGCCTTAACCATTTTAACCACCTGACTACCGGCAATTAAGACATCATCTTTAGTTTGATGGGTAAAAATATTGGCCTTATCAGCAAAATATCTCTCCATACCCCCGCGACTTGTGGTGAGCGAAGTCGAACCATAATAATTCTGATGATCGTTCATAAAGGTAGTAAAGATGGCGAGGTTGGGCGAGAAGGTGTTAAAGCTCTGCAGTTGCCACGAGTCTAACTCCATCACTATACAATCCCCTGATCTTACTTTTTTAAGTAAAGGTAAAGTAGCCGTACCACGGACATTGCCAGCTAAGTAAACATTCTTCTTAGCCGCTTTTAAAATTTCATATAGTAAATGGGTAACGGTACTTTTACCACGGGTACCAGTAACGCCAATAATTTTTACTCCCGCTGGGGCGAGTTTACAAAAGAGTGAGGCGTCTTGATCTATCTCTATATTATTCTTCTTGGCTTCTTTAAGATAAATCGAGTCTAGTGGCGCATTAGGCGCCCTGATTATTAAATCTTTATTATTAAAATCTTCTAACCGATGCTCGCCTAAAACATAAGTAATATTTTTATACTTACTAAGTTGCTTTAAAGCCGGAGCTAATTGTTCTTTAGTTTTAAGATCAGTCACCATTAAAACCGCCCCCTGCTCGGCTAGAAATTTAATCACTCCAATCCCCCGCCCCAAGAGCCCCAGCCCCATGACGGTGATCTTTTTACCTTTAAAATAAGATTCTTTTTTAGTCATAACTTAACTTGATTTTAACACCTCTACTTTAGCACCAATCTTGTTTAAACGGGCGGCTAAGTCTTCATAACCCCGACTAATAGAGTACACGTTGCGCAAGATGGAGGTACCCTCGGCCGCCAGCATGGCAATGAGCACGATTACCGCCGGCCGTAGAGCCGGCGGGCACACCACTTGCGCCCCCTTCAACTTGGTTGGCCCAACAATAAAAACTCGATGCGGGTCAGCCAAAGTAATATCGGCACCCAGGCGATTAAGCTCGGTGAAGTAAATGGCCCGATTCTCCCACATCCAATCGTGAATAAGCGTGGAGCCCGAGGCTTGCGTGGCAATAGGGACAAAAAACGGCAAGTTATCGGTATTAATACCAGGGTAAGGTTGAGCATGAATTTTATCATGCGAGGCCTTTAAGTGAGAGGGCTTAAGAGTAATGTCTACCAATTTAGTCCGACCATTTTTAGCCCAATAAATTTTAGACTTCTGATATTTAAGACCCATCTTCTCTAACTTTAATAATTCTAATTTCAAAAAGTCGATTGGACAGCGCTTAATGGTTAGTTGGGAGCCGGTAACTATGGCCGCCGCCACAAACAGCATTGACTCAATAGGGTCCTCACTATTGGTGTACTCAATATTTTTACTAATTTCTTTAACACCATGAACCTTCATGGTAGTGGTGCCAATACCCTCAATCTTGACCCCCAAGCTCTCTAAAAAGAAACAGACTTCCTGCACTTGATAATTGGGCGGGGCAAATTCAATTGTGGTTACTCCGGGAGTAAGTGCCGCGGCCATTACCAAGTTTTCCGCCGCCGTGTCACTCATCTCATACATTACAATCTCGGCCGGCTTTAAACGCTTGGCGGTAATATCATAACTATCGGCGGTAGTTACAATTTTAACTCCTAAGGATTCTAAACCGTGACGATGAGCGGCGATGGTACGATTGCCCATCTTGCACCCGCCGGCGTGAGGCAAGTTAAAGTGTTGTAAATGATGAACCAAGGGTCCAATCATCATTAAACTAGAGCGAATACGCCCGGCAGAAGAATGATTAATTTTATTTAAATTAAATTTAGTTGGAATTTTTATCCTTAATGATTGAGAATCGATCCACTCCACTTTAACCCCAATACTATGGAAGAGCTCCACCAAACGATTAACCTCCTCAATTTTAGGAATACCGTGAAGAGTGGTCTCTCCCTGGTTTAACAAAGCGGCGCACATTAGCCCTAAAGCGCCATTTTTAGACGGATTGGTGGCCACACTACCCTTCAGCTTGCGGCCACCCGTAACTTTAAAATCGATAGAGTTCTCCAAGACGCTGACTATGATATATTAAAACTCCATGAAGCGCCACTTAGACTTATCGACCGTCTCTACCCTCCGCCTAGGCGGCTTTACCCAAAATTGGCGCGAGTTAAAAACTCCGGAAGATATAGAAAACTTGGTTAAAGAAAGAGAGAACTTGGGGCAACCATTGTTTATAGTGGGCGGTGGCTCTAATACCATCTTTAGCGACGGCGAGCACCAGCTACTAGTGGGTTTGATGAAGATTAAGGGAATAGAAATAACCGAGCAAGAAGAGTGGGTAATAATTAAAGTGGGCGCCGGCGAAAATTGGGATGAATTAGTAGCCCTAACAGTTAACAATAATTGGGCCGGACTGGAAGCGCTCTCGGCTATCCCCGGCACCGTCGGAGCCGCGCCCATTCAAAATATCGGCGCCTACGGCGCCGAAGTCAAAGATACTATTATGGCGGTAAAAGTTTACGATATAAGCGCTCACCAATTTATTACTCTTAGTAACACCGATTGTAAGTTTAGTTACCGCGACAGCATCTTTAAACAAAACCCAAGCAAATTTATAGTTACTGAAGTTACCTTTAAACTCAAAAAAATAACGGGCTCTCCCACCTTGCCAGCTATTCGTGAAGAGATTATCAAAACCAGATGGGGTAAATTACCCAAGCCGGAAGAATTGCCCAACAATGGCTCTTTCTTTAAGAACCCCTTTGTCTCGGAAGAACAACTTAAAACTCTAGTAAAATCTTATCCTACTATCCCCCACTTCCCCGCGGAGAATAATAAAATAAAAATCCCCGCCGGTTGGCTGGTAGACCAAGCCGGCTTTAAAGGTCTTCGACACGGAGCCATCGGCACTTACGACAAAAACGCGCTCGTAATTGTAAACCACGGCGGCGCGACTTATGACGAGTTAGAAAAGTTTATTAAAGAAATTCAAACAACCGTCTTTACCAAATTTGGCATCAAACTAGAACCGGAGGTTAATATAATAACTAACTAGGGTGCGTGTGGTAGGACTGAACTCCTGGGAAACCCACGGTTTTCCCATACCTTCCTCCACGGGAAAACAAAGTGTTTTCCCGACCCCTTTCCTGTTCGAGTCCACCCACGACACTAGAAATGAAATTGCCCGAGCCAAAGCCCAGGCAATTTCATTTTGTGCGTGTGGTAGGACTCGAACCTACGGCCTCGTCATTATCAGTGACGTGCTCTAACCAGCTGAGCTACACACGCGCAACTGTAACATCAACTAAATCAGCTGAGTCCCGACGCTCCGGTCGGGACCCCGTACCTCCGCTAAGCGGAGCGTCGGGGCTACACACGCGTCAGCCACAAATATACCAAATAATCATAAAAAAGAAAGTCTCAAAGTTTAATGCGTTTTCTTTTGCCCTGGTCTAAAGCCCAATTTAACGATGTGAACTAATCGAATTGATTGTTTTTTAGATGTGTAGCTACATCATCCAAAGAGTGCCTACAATTATCACTCTATACCTCATCTACCTCTTGCGAAGTGTGATGAGTTGACCTGGTCAGTCATGATTTAAAAAACCATAACGTTTGACCTAGAAATAGTTCCACGAACAGCTTCCGCTACCCGTGCCTTGTTACGACTTAACCCTTGTTACCGAACTTACCTTAGGCCCACCGAAGTGAGACTTTGGGCACTCCCGGCTCCCTTGGCTTGACGGGCGGTGAGTACAAGACTCGAGAACGTATTCACCGCAGTATAGCTGACCTGCGATTACTAGTGATTCCGACTTCATGAGGTCGAGTTGCAGACCTCAATCCGAACTGGGGCCGTTTTTTAGGATTAGCTCAGGGTTTCCCCGTCGCGGCCTATTGTAACGGCCATTGTATCATGTGTGTAGCCCAGGGTGTCAGAGGGACATGCTGACTTGGCGTCATCCCCGCTTCCTCTCCAATAAATGGAGCAGTCTCGCGTGACACTTGTAACACGCGATAGGGGTTGCGTTCGTTTCCCCACTTAAGGGAACAACTCAAGCCACGAACTGACGACAGCCATGCATCACCTGTCCAGCCGTCCTTGTGAGACAACTAAAGTTTCCTCTAGTCTTCGTCTGGATGTCTAACCCTGGTGAGGTTCTTCGTTTAGTGTCGAATTAAACCACATGATCCACCACTTGTGCGAGTCCCCGTCTATTCTTTTGAGTTTTAGCCTTGCGGCCGTACTTCCCAGGCGGTTCATTTAACGCGTTAGCTACGGCTCTCAGAGGGTCGATACTCCGAAAACCTAATGAACATCGTTTAGGGCGTGGACTACCGGGGTATCTAATCCCGTTCGCTACCCACGCTTTCGTGCCTCAGTGTCAGATAAGCGCCAGCCGGCTGCCTTCGCATTTGGCGTTCCCCATGATATCAACGGATTTCACCCCTACACCATGAGTTCCACCGGCCTCTCACTCTCTCTAGTCTTACCGTTTCGCTCGCACTTTCCCGGTTAAGCCGGGAGCTTTAACGAGCGACTAATAAAACCACCTACGCACCCTTTACGCCCAATAATTCCGGATAACGCTTGGGGCACTCGTATTACCGCTGCTGCTGGCACGAGTTTAGCAACCCCTTATTCATGAGGTAACGTCAATTACTTCCTCCCTCATAAAAGATGTTTACGTCCCGAGGGACTTCATCCATCACGCGGCGTCGCTCCGTCAGGCTTTCGCCCATTGCGGAAGATTCTCGACTGCAGCCACCCGTAGGTGTATGGGCCGTGTCTCAGTCCCATCGGTGGGGGTCAGGCTCTCACCTCCCCTACGCGTCATAGCCTTGGTAAGCCATTACCTTACCAACTAGCTGATACGCCGCCGGCCGCTCCCCAAGCGATAAATCTTTACTCTTTCGAGACTATCGAGAATTGTCTCGCCTTTCGGCGAGTTATGCTCGACTTGGGGGTGCGTTCCGACGTGTTACTACCTCGTTCGCCGTGGGTCTAAACCCACTCGACTTGCATGCCTTATCCACGCCGCCAGCGTTCATCCTGAGCCAAGATCAAACTCTCATATAAGAATTTTAGAAACAGGGCAAAAGAAAAAACACTAACTTTGCCGCTCCGGAAGAGCGGACTTTTTGAAAACTTGCTTTTTTATGTGGATCAATTGTCAATGTTCCCCTGCCCGTTAAAGGGCCTAAAAACGCGCCGTCTACCAGCGCAAATGCCATTATACACGCCCCCAAATGAGAGTCAACCCCATTCCCCAGGGCCCCAAATGGCCTTATTTTACAAAGAAAGAGGCCTCCATTAGGAGGCCCCCTTAGACTACCGAAAGAACTTCTAGAAACTCTTAGCACAGGCGATTCTTACTCCGTACGAATGTCGGGAATTGGTCTTTCTTAACCCAAGAGAGCGTTGATTTTTACGATTCACCCCCAAATTAACTTTATATGACTGTTTGTGATCATCTGGCGGAAAACCGAGAATTTGATCTGTGGTAATATTGAAATTCATTTGTGGTTCAGGATATTCAATACCGAAGGTCAAAATCTCTTTGTTGTTCAACTCCCTCATCCCCATCCGTCTTATATACTGAGTCATCGCCGTTGGTTGCATATCATGCGGAAGTGGAAGTAGATATACCTCGACGTCTGGTTTACGATCTTGGCCTTCCCAAAAATTCCATTGCGAAATATTCCCCGCCAGTCTCTCGTCTACCTCCTCGTACTTTCCACGATTGATCAGCTCCTCAAAAGAAACAGAGTAGTCTACCTTTATCTTGTAAGACGGGATCTGATCTGTGAGGAACAAAATCTGCCGGAAAGCATCGCGAGAAATATGCTTTGGATCTGAATCCAGTAGATCTGTTAGTAAGCCACTCTCTAGTAGATCTTGCAGATCCTTTACGTTACCTTTCTTCTCAAGAATCAGTCCAAGAACCTGGGTCGCTTGTGCAAGGGTTGCACTCATGGCAATTCCTCCTTTAAATTAACTTCACAAGAGCTTCTCTAAACAATAGAGGGCCCCATGAAGAACTAAAGTATATTATATCACACTATTTAAATAAATACAAGGAAGTTATCTAGCCCGCTTTTCGGACCATTTTTGCCAGGTGACGAGGAGGGGGGAGGCGATGAAGATGGAGGAATAAGTACCCACAATCATACCAATGGAGAGCACGAGGGCGAAGTCTTTGGTTGTGGGGCCACCGAAGAAGTAGAGGCAGAGAAGGACGAGAATAACGGTGAGGGAGGTATTGATAGAACGAGTGAAGGTTTGAGAGAGCGAGATACCCACCGTCTCTTCAAAATGAGGTGAGACTTTACGCTGCAAGTTCTCCCGGATACGGTCGAAGACGACAATAGTGTCATTAACGGATAAGCCAAGAATGGTGAGGAGGGCCGTTAAGAATAAGGCGTCAATTTCTGTGCCCCGAGTGGCACCAAGGAAGGCGAAGACGCCCGTCGGGATTAAAATATCATGAGCCAAGGTGACAATAGCGATAATGCCATACTTCCACGAGGCGACAGGCTTAGACACCTTCCTGAAGGCGAAAGCGATGAAGAGAATAATAAGAAGAGAGACCAAGCTAATAGCCACAATCCCCTTCTTGGCCAACTCATTACCCAAGGCTGGCCCCACCACGCTCGAGCGACGCTCGGTTAAAGCCGTAGTACTAGATAGAGAGGCGGCCTGGAGTAATTTATTTTTATCAGTCTCGTTAATTTCTCGCAGACGGAAGATGTAGCCCTTCTCCCCCGTTGGCTGTACGGCCACCGTCCCTAAATCAAGCTGGTTAACGGCTACCCTCACTGTCTCTACTTCCGGCCGAGTGGTTGGGTACTCCACCTCTACAATTGACCCACCTTTAAAATCAATACCCAAATTTAAACCATAATAGAAAATAGAAAAAAGTGAGCCTAACAATAGAATGGCTGAGATAGTGTAGAAAATTTTTCGATATTTAATGACAAACATAAATTATTTGGTGAAGCCGGAGCTGAATAAAAAGGTGGAGAACGGCGTCTTGTGTTTAACACCCAGAGCCAACAAGAAGGTGCGGGTAATAGTAATAGCCGTAAACATACTGATAACCGTACCGAGGACGAAGGTAAGTGCGAAGCCTTTGATAAAAGCGGTACCAAACCAGAAGAGGATAATACCGGCAATAACGTGAGTGATGTTGGAGTCGCGGATCGCGAGCCACGCTCGGGCGAAGCCCTCCGTCATCGCCTCATGCATCTTCTTATCACTTCTTAATTCCTCTTTCAATCTTTCAAAGATAAGTACATTGGCATCCACCGCAATACCAATCGAGAGAATGAGTCCGGCAATACCGGCGGCGGTTAAGGTTACCGGAATTAATTTAAACAACGCGAGCATTAAGAGCACATAAATCGCTAGCGAGACAATCGCCACCAAGCCAGGCAAGCGATACCAGACGATCATAAAGAGGGCGATGATAGCAAAGCCAATGAGCCCGGCATAAATACCCTTATTCAACACATCAGCCCCCAGCGAGGCGCCGATAGTCTGGCTCCCCACCAATTTAATTGGCACTGGGAGCGCACCCAAATTTAAATCGCGGGCCAAAGTCTTGGCCTCCTCCACGGTGAATTGGCCGCTAATCTCCGCTTTACCATCTCTAATTTCTTCTCGCACCACCGGTGCCGAGAGCATTTCACCATCTAATAAAATAGCGATTGGTAAACCAATATTATTGCGCGTTAACTCGGCAAATAAGGCCGAACCCTCAGCATTAAAATCAAGGGTAATGGATGGACCTAAAGAAGCTTGGGTGAATTGGACATTAGCCCGCTCTAAGTAACGACCGGTTAGCGGTGAGGGTGTGAATTTAATATTCTCCGTATCTAAAGTAGTGGCATCCACGGTGGCAAATTGAAGCACTGGTGTCTTGGCAATCATAGCGAGTGCTTGATTAAGATCAGTGACTCCCGGCAACTCTACAATCAAGCGATGCTTGGCCGAGGCGCCAACGCCCACCTTCTCTACTTCAATTACCGGCTCGCCCACGCCGAAGGCGTTGACTCGCCGTTCAATCACCGCGCGCAAGGAGTCCATGGCCGGTTCCACATCAGCTGGCGCCAAAGTAGCAGTATCGGCCTCATACACCAAGTGGCTGCCACCCTTAAGGTCCAAGCCCAGTTTGAAGGGTCGATTTAACCAGCCACTTGTGGCCGTCTCAGAGTAATAAAGGAAGGCGGCCAAAGCGGCGCCAAAAAGTAAGAGGATAGCAGCCAGGACTCGAGTTTTAACCATACCCGGCTATTATAGCTAAGTAGCCTTAAAAATCAATCTCGCAACTTTACTAAATTCTCGAAGATTTTAGCCACCGTAATCGGGCCCACCCCACCCGGCACGGGGGTAAAGGCGGCGCACTTGTCGGCGCAAGTTGGGTCGGCATCGCCTACCAGCTGGCCAGAAGATTCACTAGTCCCGGCATCAATTAAAACTACACCGTCTTTAATCATCTCGGGCTTAATAAAATGCGCCTGACCAATACCAGTAACAATAATCTCGGCCTGTTTTAATAATTCTTCCGTATTCTTGGTGTCTTTATCAGCCACGCTTACCGCCGCCCCTTCTTGAGTAAGCCAAATGGCCAGAGGCTTACCCACTAATTTGCCTTGGCCCAAAACTAGAACTTTTTTATTTTGAACAGAAATATTTGCTTGGTTTAAAATCTCTTGCACTGCGCCCACCACTGGCGAGAGCACTCTTGCCTCACGCCCCAAAGCATCCACATCTTTATGGGGCGAGATTAAATTACTTAACTTCTCGCTATCAAGATGAGCCGGCAACGGGAGCTGAATAATAATCCCCGTACTCTTCTCGTCATTATTAAGTCGGGTAATGAGCTCGGCTAAATCTTCTTCTGACACATTAGCCTCATATTCATGACGCCTAACTTCTACATCTAGCTCACTCCCCAATCTCTCTTTAATTGCTACAAATTGAGCCGAGGCTTTATCATCTCCGACCAAAATTACCTCCAAGCGTAAAGGACTCCCCAGAGATGAGATTTCCTCCTTTAATTTAAGTTTCAATTGTTTAGCGATCGCTCGGCCGTCAATAATCATTTAAATTTTATAAATTAAATTCCCTTAGTTGAGACAATGGTGCGGATAGTTTTTAAAGCGATGCTTAAATCCAACCACCACTGCCGATTCTTAATATAAAACAAATCGTAAGAGAGCTTGTTCTTGGTTTGATCAACATTGGTGCCATGATGAGCGTGCTCACCATAAATTTGGGCCCAGCCCGAGAGACCTGGTTTAATCAGGTGGCGAATATTGTAATAAGAAATCACTTCCTCATAATGTCGGACTAGGCTGGGCAACTCCGGCCGCGGACCAATTAAGGATAATCGGCCCAAAATCACACTCCACAGTTGTGGTAATTCATCGACTCGGGTTAAGCGGATCAGGCGTCCGATCTTGGTGACATGTAAATTGCTACCATTCTCACCATAATTACCAGAGTCATTGCCCGTCATACTGCGGAACTTGTGAATCTTAATTAGTTTACCACCTCGACCCACGCGCTCTTGAGTAATAAACACCGGTCCGCCATCCTCCAACTTGATAGCTAAAATTACCACCGGATAAATAACGAGAGAGATTAAAGCTAAAGGCACCGCGATAATAATATCAAGTAAACGCTTAAAAAAGTCATAAGCGTAATTGCGCCGAGAAGAAATGTGTTCCAACAACCACTGCTCATCCAAGATAGAGACAGGTACCCGATCAAAGACCTCCTCGTATAAATCGTGGACATTAATAAAGGTGACACCCTTCAATAACAATTGATAAAAAAGTGGTTGCCCCTCCTCCTTCAGTGGCGTGTAGGGATTAAAAACAATCATTAATGATTGATCGGGAGTGAGACCGGGCAACTCTTGGCGAGAACGGATAATAACTTGATAACGGGGATTAAAGGGAAGCTCCTTCTTAAGCTCCTCCACCTCCGGCCCTTCACACATAAAGACCACATTAACTCTTCGGGTAGAACTAGACTCCCGCCGGACCAATAAATGCCAGACGGTAATAAATAAGAAGGAAATAATTAAATAAATAAAGAGGGTGGTACGAGGAGTAATGCCGAAGATGGGTACGTAATAAAAGAAGATAATCGCCACCAAGGCATTGATGGCCTGCACCCGGAGCAACAAGCTGGGCAACTGCCGACGGAGCAAAGAATTGGACTTACGATAAAGATCAAAGATAAAAAAGATCGTCAGCCACAAGATGAAGATGAAGGAGAAGGGCACCAAGTGCTGGCGAAAGAGCTCGGTAGTCGGGGCCTCCCCATAACGAGCAAAAAGCGTGAGCCACAAAGAGAGGATCAGCAATAAAATATCACCCAGAAAGAGGGTAAGAGGCTGTTTAGGGCCACCAATTTTCATTGGCCAGATAATACCACGGAAATTGGCTTTATGCTATAGTGCGGAGCAATGAAGATTATCTACGTAATTACCAAATCCCACTTGGGCGGGGCGGCCAAGTATGTGTCGGCCTTGGCGATAGAAGCCCAAAACCGAGGGCATGACGTGGCGGTGGCCGGGGGTGGCCAAGGTGGGTTAATAGAGCAATTAACTGACGCGGGCATTAGGGTTATTAATCTCCCCCACTTGGGACGCAATATTAATGTGCTCGCGGATATAAAAACATTTTTTGATTTAGTAAAAATATTTAAGCGCGAGCGGCCGGAGATTGTGCACCTAAATAGCCCCAAGGCCGGAGGCCTAGGGGCGCTGGCGGCGCGCTTAACGGGGGTGAAGAAGATTATCTTCACCGGTCATGGTTGGGCCTTCAATGAGAAGCGACCATTGTGGCAAAAGCCGATTATCTACTTCTTCCAGTGGCTCATGATTATGCTCGCGCACCGGACGATTGCCGTCTCGCAGAAGACCGCTCATGATCTTGACCCTCTCCCCTTTATTAAGAAAAAGATCACTGTTATTTATAATGGTCTCTCGCCCCTCCCCTTTTTAAGCCAGAAGGAAGCGAGGGCCAAACTCTCACCGGAAGTAGCGGATGGTATTTGGTTGGGCGGCCTAGCCGAGCTTCATAAAAATAAGGGCTTTGATATCCTCCTCCTCGCCTTTAAAAAAGTTTTAGAAAAAATCCCCGGGCTCACTTTAATAATTATTGGTGAAGGTGAAGAACGAGAAAATTTGGCCCGGATTATTGCCCGCTATCAATTAACCAATGATGTGCAGTTGGTGGGGCGATACGAGAATGCCGCTACTTTACTCCCCGCTTTTGACCTCTTTATCTTCCCTTCGCGAACTGAAGCCTTACCTTATACCCTATTAGAAGCTGGTGCTGCCGGCTTACCAGTTATTGCCTCCAAGGTTGGTGGCATCCCCGAGATTATTGAGGGAGGATTGGAGGGCGCATTAGTCCCACCAGAAAATACTCACTTCTTAGCCGATAAAATAGCGGAACTACTCTCGAACAAAAGTTTAATGCAAACTTACGGCCAAAACTTAAAGAAAAAAGTGGCTACCCACTTCTCCGAGCAACAAATGCTCGAACAGACCTTCAACTTATATCAAAAATAAATTTTATTGTGGCCCAATGAATTCGTTGTGGATGTCGTCGCGGTGGTAAGAGAGGGCGTAGCGGCGCATACCCATTACCATCCCCAACCCGACGAATTCGGCGAGCAAGTGCGAGCCACCATAACTCATAAAGGGTATCGGGAGCCCCGTTACCGGCATTAAACCAATATTCATCCCCACGTGGATAAGGAAGTGGGCGCCAATCATTACCGCCACGCCCATGGTAAACAACGACTCAAAGTTACCCGCCGACAAGGTGGCAATCTTAACCAATCGCCACATAATAAAGCCAAATAAGCCAAAGATTATCATTACGCCAACAAAGCCCCACTCCTCGGAGAAGGCAGCAAAGATAAAGTCGGTCTCATACTCGGGCAAGAATTCTAAGCGCGATTGAGTACCATAACCCAAGCCCTTGCCCAACCATTGGCCGGACCCAACAGCAATGGTGGACTGGAAGGCGTTGTAACCCGCGCCTCTAATATCGGCCAGCGGATTAATAAAGGTGGCAATACGCGCCTTCTGATACGGCGCGAAGACAAAGAACCACGCCAAAAGGAAGGCGGCCGCGCCGGAGAGAGCCACTAAGAGTAAATGCTTCTTAGACACGCCCGAGACCATAATCATCCCCAACCAAATTAAGAAGACAATCACGGCTGAGCCAAAGTCGGGCTGGACCAAAATGAGAAGAAACGGGATAAAAGCATACAAGCCAGAGATTAAGATGTGCCTAATATGGGCAATCTCGACGTGACGGCGAGAAAAATATTTGGCCAACACCAGCACCAAGGCCAACTTCATAAAGTCGGCGGGTTGGAAGGAGAAGAGACCAAAGGAGAGCCAACTCTGTACCCCTCTAGAAATTTGGCCAAACAATAATAAAAAAGAGAGTAATAAAATAAAAAAGAAGAAGATGCCGGAGACAGCGGTGGTCTGGCGGAGGAAGCGCCAATCCACCAAACTGGCACCCAAGAAGAAGGCAACACTAATAAACAACCAGGCCAACTGACGATCGGCAAAGTAATTGGCCCCAATAAAAGAGCTCATTGTTAAAACGCCAGCGCCGACCAGCAATAGTGCGGCACCCAACAAAAACCAATCAACTGATGGGAAGACTCGTCTAAACATATGGATTAAAAATCAAAGATGCTAACCCGCGGATATAAATCAATGAAGGTGGGCGCGAGCGGTAATTTATCCGGCCAAGCGAAGAAGGCTGTCTGACTGCTCTCACGGCTTAAGTTATCAATATAAGTTTGACCAGCCGTGAGGGCGTTGCCGGCGGCATCAGACAACAAGGCGGTCACCTCCACTTTAGCCAAATCGGTAATGGAGCGATTGTTGATATTGGCTACCAAGCGGGCCGGAGCGGTATTGGTAAAGGTCTTGCTATCCACCACCACGAGCGGTAACTCCTCACTCGCCTTCTGCCAATCGGGTGTCTCAAAAGTGAAGAAGGCTTGGGTCGGGCGGCCATTTAAAGTATTGATCCCGCCCTCAAAAACAATAAAGCTCTCGCCCGGATTAACGAAGGTGGTGCCCGAGCGATAAGTAACCAAGATATTATCGGCGCCCACAAGCCGGAAGGTGTATTTAAGCTTGCGCACGCCAGCCTCTAAGTTAGGATTCTCTACTCGCGCGACGGCGGCATAAAAGCCGGTGGAGATGGGCAAGACTCGCGACCAAACAATCTTGAGCGGAGCAATCTCATCCTTACAAACTTGAGCGCAGGCGCCACCACAATCAATGCCGGTCTCTCCCCCATTCTGCCGGCCATCAGTACAACTCTCCACCGGCTGGTAACGATAAAAAGCCGTGCCGGCAATAGCCGCCACGATTAAAACGAAGATAGCGAGATAGATTAATTGTCGGCGACGGCCCCAGCGTGACATACGCTTAGTATAACAAAAGTTGGATTAAGTTCTTAGTTCTGGCGGTTAGCTACTCTCCCTTTACAGTACCATCGCTACTACGGCGCTTAACTTCCGGGTTCGGAATGTGACCGGGTGTGACCACCGCGTTAAACCACCAAAACTAAAAACTGAATCAAATTATAAATGAGCAACAAGTAAAAGCATTAAACTAGAATTTAAAAGCTTTAGTGATTTACAGATTTCCTAATAGGGATGGACGAATTAGTACATCACGGCTTAACACCTTACGGTGCTTCCACCTAATGCCTATCAACGTGGTCATCTCCCACGGGTCTCATAACGATACTTAATCTTGAGGTTGGTTTCCCGCTTAGATGCTTTCAGCGGTTATCCATTCCCGACATAGCTACGGAGCGGTGCCATTGGTATGACAGCTCCCAGACCAGAGGTCAGTTCAACTCGGTCCTCTCGTACTAGAGTCAAATCCTCGCAAATATCAACGCCTGCAGTAGATAGGAGACCAACCTGTCTTACGCACCTTTTCACTTATTGCTAAGTGGATTGGACTGTAACTTATACTCTTGCGAGCATCTCAACATTCAGTCTCTACGGGTAAGTTTTTAAAAACTCTTCCCTCGGTATTATCCCGGTTGGGACTTCACCGATATTAGTTGAGTGGTACACACAACATCACTGTTGCATGCCGCCGTAATATGATTGGTCTATCTTTTTTATTTGTTTTTAGACGAAAAACCTTTTTTAAATAACTCTCTCGAAGGGATTCAAACTGCACTGAAGCGAAACTTTTTCGCTGAAGTACGGTTTGAACCCAGCTCGCGTATCTTTTTAATCGGCGAACAGCCGAACCCTTGGGACCTTCTCCAGCCCCAGGATAAGATGAGCCGACATCGAGGTGCCGAACTCCGCCGTCGCTATGGACGCTTGGGCGGAACTAGCCTGTTATCCCCAGAGTAGCTTTTATCAGATGTGCTTTGGCCGCGTCTAACACGGACCATCGGATCACTATGTTCATGTTTCCATCCTGCTTGGCATTTGCGCCTCGCAGTCAAGCTAGCTTTTGCCATTACACTATCGGCACGGTTTCCATTCGCGCCTAGCTAACCTTAATAAACTCCTCCGTTACTTTTTAGGAGGATAGCGCCCCACTAAAACTACCCACCAGATACTGTCTCTCGGCATTTTTGCTACCGAGGTTAGAACATACACGTCGAAAGAATGGTATTTCACTGTCGAGTCCAGCACAACCGAAATCGTGCCTTCAACCTCTCCCATCTATGCTACGCAGACAAAGCGTATGGTCAATATCAAGCTATAGTAAAGCTTCTGGGGTCTTTTCGTCTAACTGCAGGTAGAGGGCATCTTCACCCCCAATGCATTTTCACCGAGCTACTCCTCGAGACAGTTCCCAAGTCGTTACACCATTCGTGCGCGTCGGAATTTACCCGACAAGGAATTTCGCTACCTTAGGACGATTATAGTTATCGCCGACATTCACCAGGGCTTATAAAGTACAGCTTGATATAATCTCACCAACCTTACTTGACCTTCTGGCATTGGTCAGGTGTCACCCCCTATACATCCTCTTACGAGTTCGCAGGGAGCTGTGTTTTTGGTAAACAGTCGCCAGGGATACTTTAGCTGCGGCCCCTATTGCTAGGGGCAGGCCTTATCGCTAACTTACGGCCGATTTTTTGCCGAGTTCCTTGAGGAGCAATCACTCGTTCGCCTTGGTCTACTCGACCTGATCACCTGTGTCGGTTTGCGGTACGGTTTTCTTAAAGTTATGCTTAGAAGTTTTTCTCGGAAGCTTGCTCGGTTCTATTTCCCTTGGTTGCCCGCGGAATTTTCTCTCCACTTGGATTATAGCTCCCGGATTTACCTAAGAGCCGTCCTCACGGCAAGAACGCCAAACCATTAAGGCGCAGAACTTACTAAACTTCGTCTCTCCATCGCACTTTAAGAAAGTCACGGAATATTAACCGTGTATCCATCGGGTCCGACTGTCGTCATACCCTTAGGACCGACTAACCCTTGGTTGATTACCATTGCCAAGGAAACCTTGATCTTTCGGCGGGCCGGGATCTCACCGGCCTTGCGGTTACTTGTGCCAACATTCTTACTTCCGTCCACTCCAGCGCATCTCGCGATACACCTTCACAGCCGAACGGAACATTCTCCTACCACGCCACCCTGCCGAAGCAGGATAACATTCGCACCTTCGGTACAACGCTTAGCCCCGATTATCTTCGGCGCAAGATCTCTTGATGAGTGAGCTATTACGCTTTCTTTAAATGATGGCTGCTTCTAAGCCAACATCCTCATTGTCAGAGAAATCTCACCTCCTTGTGATGCACTTAGCGTTAATTTTGGGACCTTAGATGGCGATCTGGGCTGTTTCCCTTTTGACGAGTGGAGCTTAGCCCCCACCGTCTAACTGCTTTGTAATGGCTCCCGGTATTCGGAGTTTGATAGGACTCGCGAGATTGCTCCCTGTCGAGTCCTTCCAGTGCTCTACCCCCGGAAGGTAAACAAAACGCTAACCCTAAAGCTATTTCGGAGAAAACCAGCTATTACCAGGTTCGATTAGCTTTTCACTCCTTACCACAAGTCATCCGAGACTATTGCACGGGTCACCGGTTCGGGCCTCCAGAAGTCTTTCGACTTCCTTCACCCTGCTCATGGCAAGCTCACCTGGCTTCGGGTCTTATGTATACGACAAACGCGCTATTCACACTCGGTTTCCCTACGGCTCCGCCCGTTAAGGCTTAGCCAAGCCGCATACATAAACTCGTTGGCTCATTCTTCAATAGGCACGCCGTCACCCTTGCGGGCTCCGACTCCTTGTAAGCAGACGGGTTCAGGTCTATTTCAACGTCCTCATCGGACTGCTTTTCACCTTTCCCTCACGGTACTAGTTCACTATCGATATTTGAAAGTATTTAGCCTTGGCAGTTAGTGCTGCCGGATTCCCTCAGGCTAGTCGTGTCCCGAGGTACTCAAGAATGGTAGTAAAAGAGTCAGTTAATTTTCATCTACAGGACTGTTACCCTCTGTGGTGCCGCTTCCCAGCGGCTTCGATTAAGTAACTGATTTTTAACTCTTCTAGATAACTACACTAC